>CAMCWG010000252.1 GCA_945882005.1 Bordetella parapertussis | reverse complement strand
ATGGCTCTTGCTTTCACCGCAAAGTTACCATTTGCCTATGCGGTTGGCTGTGACGCTTTTGGATACATGCGCCAAGCAGAACTCATTCGTGCACACGGTTTGCAAAGTGGGCTCGACACCCAGCTCGCGGCACCTGAGGCAGATTTTCTGAAAAAGATTGGCCGCGAGATCAATCCCAATCCGCGAACTTGGAGCGAAATGATCGCTCCGCACTGCCATCACTATCGACCTGCAACCGATAAGATCATTATGCAATACCCACCGGGTACCGGCATGGTGCTCGCATTGATGCCCGAACATAAAATGTTGCAGACATTATCGCTCGTGATGGTCCTCTCTATTTTGTTCTTTTTTTCGTATATTGCCTTGCGGACTACCGACGTATGGCGGCTCTTATTTAACGCGGTGATCACTGCAATATTGCTGGCGATAGTGACTCGATTTCAGGTTGCAAGCTATTCTATTCCAGTGACCGTTATTGTCATCACTTGGGTTGTTTGGCTACTTGCACTGCCTCGTAGTGCAAGCACAGCAGTTAATTGCTTCAAAGGGCTGGGCATTGGACTCTTATGCGGGCTGATGGTTGATGTGCGGATCGCTTCGGTTTTGTTATTGCCGCTCATCGCAGTGATGTTGGCCACTAGCAAAGCAGAAATCACAAGTCACAGAAGATATTTTGATATTGCCTTTATCGGCATTGGGTTTTTTCTCGCAACAATACCCCTTCTCGTTGCAAATAAAATGAATGCCGGCGGGTTCTTGACGACGACCTATGGCGAGTACGACACAAGCGTGCAGTGGCGCAATATTTCACTGATCCAATCTAATATTGAATATTACTTTTTAGGCGCGCATGCTGGGTCACTCTTAGCGATACTAGCTGCGACACTCGTCGTGTCTGTTGGTGTCTTAGGGATGCGACCACTAAGGGTCAAGCTAAGCGGTATTGTGTGGTGGTTTCAGCGCGATCTCTTGATATATCTCGTTCTGATTAGTATTTTGCTCCTTAACGTTGGGTTCTTTTCAATTAAACCCATCGCGATAGATTATTACCTTGTCCCCGCACTTACCTTGTGTGTCTTGCTAGCGATTGTTGCAATCTCTGAGGCTGAGGTTGGGGAGGCAGGTCCTACTCAGACTGGTTATCGACTGAGTTTTGTTATCTGTGCACTCGTTTTGGGACTTCTATTCGGTGCTGATCGGCTCATTAAGACACCTATTGCAGATACTAAACTAGCCATACCTGAAGAGCTCTTACTTAAAGAAAGCATTGTGTATGCCGACACCTCAGGCGGCACGATCTATACATATCAAAATAAGTACACATCAAAAATCGCCTTTGGAAGCGCCTGTATGCAAGAGCAGTTTGTGCATCACGTGGCACGAGCGGGGCGCGATCAGTATTTCGTGATCGACTCACCCAAGATGGAAGCTTTGGTACATCGTTTGGGGTCGAAGGACTTCAGTGCCGCAGGGGCCGTAAAAAGCCAGCATATCAATTTCCCGGTTGTGCACTATAAGCCTAACCCAGCAGACGACTTCCCAAATATCACGTGCGACTTTAATTCTGCCCCCTCAATCGTAAGCCAGCTAGAGTTGAAAGTTAGTGGTCAACGGCAAGGGGATCGATATGTAGGTGTAGTAGAGTTAATCAATCACTCGGATCAAGCCTTCAGTACACAGCCTAATGCTTTCCCAATTCGTCTCGCGTGGAGAGTGTTGCCGACGGTGCAGAGGGCGCAGAGCGATCGCTCGGATGATTCTTGGCCCAATCGGATTGATCTGAATTTAATGATTCGTCCAAAGTCAGTTAGCCAGATCCCAATCAATATCCCGCTTCCGAACAACATGGGTGGTGCTCGGGTAGAGTTTTCGTTAGTGCAGGAAGGCTTGGCATGGTTCCACGAGCGTGGAATGAAGCCAGCCGTGATTATAGTAAGCGCGCAATAGCGACATAAATAGTCGTTTCGTATGCACGAGTGTTTTTAGTCATGAGTAAAACAGAGTCATTCAGTAACGTTCCCTCGAAGAGCACGGCCATCGTCAGAAGAAAAATGACCAGGGCGGCATTAGCGATAATGCCTTTGCTAGTTGGCTATGTTGGCTATCTCATGCAAACCACCGCCTGGTATGAATTTATTCCAGGCGACTACTCTGACGCACGCTTTAATAGCGTCATCCTTGAACATCAGTTTCAGTGGCTTAAAGGCCATATTGCTTCGTTCTGGAGCCCCAGTTTTTTTTATCCAGCACGTGATGTATTGGCATTCAGTGACAGCCACATTGGCTCTGGGTGGCCTTACGTCATCTTGCGCTGGCTCGGTTTTTCGCGCGAGTCCTCTTATCTCGGCTGGTTTGTTGTTGCCGCCTGTTTGAATTACGCCACGTGTTTTTATGCGCTTTCGCGCCTAGGGTGTGGAGTATTAGCCGCCGGGCTGGGTGCATTTGTATATGCGTTTGGGCTTCCCGCCTTAAGTCAGGAGGCACATGCACAACTTAATAATCGATATTACGTTCCGCTCGCTGCACTATTTGCCTATCGGTATCTGCTTGATAAGAGGTTGACCGACAGTTGTTGGACTGTTGTATGGGTAAGCTTACAGTTTTTTTGCTCAGTTTATATCGGTGTTTTTTTAGTCTACTTACTTGGCGCTATGTGTTTGGCAAGTGTCTTCACTACTAAAGGTGATCATGCTTCTGCGTTGTCAAATCGACTAGGTGCTGTGGGTCAATCAAAAGTTATTGCGGGCATCGCGGCGGGCGTCATGCTGTTACTCACGGCATTGATGCTGTGGAAGTACTACCAAGTATCACGCTTCTATGGTTTTGGCACGGGTGCTGTTGCTGGCGAATACATGCTACCCAGACCAGTGAGTTATCTGCTCGCGGATCGCTCTGGCTTGAGTAACTGGGTGGGCTTAAAACTTGGGGCAATCATTCCTTCAGCCTACCGTCATGAACATCAAATGTTTTTGGGACTTGGTCCGTTGGTATTGATGACCGTTGGAATAATGATCGCGTTCACGAAAGCGAGGCTCGCACCCCTTGCCCGCTTAATGGGTATCTCGTTAATTTTCCTTATCGTTGCCACGCTAAACATAGATCACGTATCGCTATATAGCTATATCTATCAGGTGCCAGGTGTCTCTGCTGTAAGAGCCGTCACACGTATTGTCTTAGTATTGATGTTTCCGGCAGCAGTATTAGTGGCGGTCGCTGCTGACTGGCTATTAAAAAATTTGAGAACACAGTCATTTGATCAACAGGGTATTGTTCTTTGGCTGACTGCGCTGCTATTGGTAACGCTTGTTTGTGTAGAGTCTGTCTACTACAAGCCCTATCATTACTCGCGTACGGCGTGGTCTGAACGTCAGTCGCGCTTAGCCGAACTTGTCCCGCCAGCGCTCTCAAAAGATTCAATTATTTACTTGACGCAAGCACCATCCGACCCTTGGCCAGCAGTGTCTGAAATCGATGCAATGATCTACGCCCAAGACCGAGGGTTGAAGACTCTTAATGGCTACTCTGGAAACGAGCCGCCAGGATTCTTAAACAATCATCCCTGCCTGAACGTGCAGGGCCGACTAAACACTTTTTACAAATATAGGAATAGAAACACACCCTCATTTGAGGAGTTGTCACGTCAAATCGCGTCGGTCAATCCAACGCCCTGCACCGATCCCGTTGCGATATCGGTTGATACCTTGTTTCCGACGCGGTCAGCAAAAGATATCAAACTGAGCATTCAAGAGATAAAGCAAACATCTCATCAAGCACAGCTCAAAATATCTATTAAGAACGAATCGGACTTGGTGTTTAGTGCAGTCTATAAACCTGCCCCGGTTAGACTTTCCTGGCGCTTTCTGCCAGCTAGTGCACCTGATGCGAAAGGAGCAGTGGGGTGGGATCCCCGGTTAGATCTGTATTTGTCGTTGCTGCCACACGAATCTACTTCAAGAGAGATAACAGTCGAGTTACCAACCGCGAGCGGGCAATACATATTAGAGTTTTCTCTAGTGCACGAAGGCAAATACTGGTTGCATGATTTTGGTATGCAACCACCGAGTATCGAAATTACAGTCCCCTGAGTCTACTTTCGAACCTCTTCGTGGTAGTCGTCACCAACGTTGATATCCCAGATCCGTTTTTTGTTGA
>CAMCWG010000251.1 GCA_945882005.1 Bordetella parapertussis | reverse complement strand
AGCATGATGTTTGAGTTCATCCTCATGGATCGCGGCACTTTCTGCAGGTCCGATCATGCGGGATGCTGCAAAGCATTCTGCCGCCGGAATAGGAAGTTTGACGTGCGTGAGGCGCGCGCCGAGCTTTTCAAGAACCTCTAGTGCTTGGTCGAGCCCGTTTTGCAGCGGTCGGTCTGCTTGCGGAAAGCCGGGTCCCGGATCGGCAATAACGGCAATCCGCAGACCTGAAATCGGCAACCCTACGCTGCGTGAGAAGGAGCGTTGAGGCAAAGCGTTTGCTGCGGGCGGCCCCAGCAAGGTATCAAGAATCATCGCGCAGTCTAGTACTGTCCAGGCAAAGGAGCCGGGCGTATCAAGAGACCAACAGTTCGGAAGAATTCCCTGAGTCGAGAGACGTCCTGGCGTGGTGATCATTCCCACTGCACCGCAGGCGGCTGCGGGCAGTCGCACCGAGCCGGTTGTGTCGGAGCCTAGCGCGAAAAGGGTTGTGCCTGCGGCCACTGCTGCGCCTGCGCCTGTCGACGAGCCGCCGGTAAACCTCTCTACGTCCCAGGGGTTGCGTGCCGGCGGAAAAGGTAGATCGAAGTATTCGCCCCCGTTACCTGTTCCAAACTCCCACGTTGATAACTTACCTATCAACACTGCGCCTGCGGCTTTAAGGTCAGCGACAAGCGGCGCATCAACCTCCGGTGTGTGCGCTAAGCGCAGCCGAGAGCCGGCCGTAGCAGGCATTCCCGCGACGTCGTAATTGTCTTTTACTGCAAAAGGAATGCCATGAAGAGGGCCTTTCCAAATTCCACTTCGCAGTTCACTTTCGGCACGTTTTGCCGCTTTGCGTGCTGGTTCGGCCGCAACATAAATGTAAGAGTGAATCTTGCTGTCTACCTCAGCGATGCGCTCAAGATAAGCCTCAAGTAATTCGACAGGAGACAGGCTGGCAGCTTGAAGGCGAGCAGACGCTTCAGCTAGCGTAATTTTCCATAACTCCTTGGCGGGAGGAGATATTTTCTTTTTCATATAATCCAATGCACGCCGGGTTGACTCAATAGACTTTCAAAGTTTGGAGGCTTGGTTGCGCCTGAAGCCACACGATCTTGTATCAAGCGATCTTGCGCAAAGAGTGCCTCGAGCTTTGGCTCTAGTGTGTGGATATTTGTGCTCGGTATCGTCGCGGCACCATCCTCATCGACCACAATAAAATCACCCGCTTGAATATTCGTGCTTGAAATCGCAATCGAGACGCCCACCGTACCCGGACCACGTTTGCTGGGTGCGCGCGCAGAGGTTCCAAGGGCAAAAACCGGCAAATTAAGTTTCTTGAGACCGTCTAGGTCTCGAACAAAACCGTTCACCAACACCCCGGCGGCTCCCGCATTTTTGTAGAGACCAATGATGTGATCTCCCAGCAAGGCGCACTTCCCATTGCCGGTACAGGTCACGATCACAAGATCGCCTGGTTTGATGACGCTAAGCGCCGCATAAGGCGCTAAATTGTCATCGACAGAGGTCATGATGGGTAGCGCGAACCCGGCCATACGCTTTGGGCCTGCCATACGACGCAGAGACAGTTCGAGTATGGCAGCCCCGGCGGTGACATCACTGACTTGGCTGCTTGTTGCTTGCATCAAAGCAGGTATCTCAGTCACTTCTACACGTGCCCAATCACGACGGATGGTGAGTGCAGCCTTATCCATTTGACTGTTTGGAAAGCTGATCAAGCCAGGAAATGACTTCGGCTTTAGGCATGACATCACCGTACTTTGCGTTAATGTCAAACAATGCGGCGTCGTGAGGAGCGTCATGACGATCACCACAGCATTCCTTTGGCACAATCACACGATAGCCGTGCTGTATCGCATCGACGGCAGTTGCCCGCACACATCCGCTGGTTGAACACCCAATAAGAACCGTTGTATCAATGCCTAAGGTCTTGAGTGTTGAACCAAGCGAGGTACCAAAAAAACTACTTGGGTATTGTTTGGTGACGATAAAGTCTGCTGGCAGTGGCGTGATGCGCTCATCGATAGCGCCGAGCGGTGCGCCTTGGATAAACAGCTTGAGCGAAGGTACTTTCTTAAAAAATAGTCCACCATCTAAGCCAGAGGGGTGATAGACCACTTGCGTATAGATGATGGGTACGCCCGCCCGGCGCGCGGCGGCCAACAGGGGAATCGAGTGATCGACCGCATCGACAACACCTTGACCAAAAAAGGGTGCTCCCTGTGTGGTGTACGCCTTTACAAAGTCGATCACGATGACGGCAGGTTTTTCACCAAATCCCAATCGTGTATCAAACACTCCTCGGTAGTTGTCCGCGCGGCTCGCCTCTGTCATTATTTTTCCTCTGAGAATATTGTTAGAACTTTTAACATTAAGACTCAGATTAAAGCTAACGAGGACGAGGGCACATAGGTTAATACCCCAAGCTCGTAGGCTTGCAGGCAACTGTAAGTCCGCTAAGTTCCGCTTGTGTTGCGCACTCTTTTCTTAAGTGCCCTTAGGTCGCAGATCTCCGTGAGGGTTCTCGGGTCGATCGCATCTGCAAAAATCATGTGCTTTTGAATTTTCTGCGTACCAGTTGTGGGGATGCTATCAACGAGCAAGAGCCAACCAGGTGCTTTGTAATAAGCTAGTCGCTCATAACAGTGGTCAAAGAGGCTCGTTGCAATTTGTTGGCGTTCTAAGACACTTAAGTCCGAAACGCTTGTAGAGGTATGTGCGTTGAGACTCACGCAGGCGAGCACTTCTTGTTCTCTCACCTCGTCCGGCACTGCAAGGATCGCGACAGTCTTCACTAGTGGGTGTGTCTGCAGAGTAGCTTCGACCTCCGCCGCTGAAATGTTCTCGCCAGAGCGTCGGATGAGGTGCTTGTCGCGATCCACAAAGTGCAGCATCCCGTCGGCATCGCGCGTGACAATGTCGCCTGTATGAAACCACCCACCGCGCCAAGCCGTTTCGGTGGTTTGTGGGTCATCGAGATAGCCACTAAAAAAATCTTTTCTAGGTTCATGCTCAGAATAACGAATGAGCATTTCGCCTGGACTATTGTCCGGAACATCTTGGTCATTGCGATCTGTCACACGTACATCAAGCCCTGGTGTTTGTTTACCGAAGGCACGAGATCCCACTTGTCGAGGCGCCGAGCTAACGGCTAGTGTACGGACCATTTCCGTCATACCCCAAATTTCAACCAGCGGAAAACCAAAGCGATCCTCAAAGGTCTGATGCAAGGTCGGCTCGACCCCAGCGCCAAAGCCAAAGCGAATATGATGCTGTTGTTCTTTGGGGGAGGTGGGCTGATTCAACAGCATAGGAACAATGACGCCCAAATAGTGAACGATCGTGGCCCGACTTGTCACAACTTCTTCCCACCAACGTGTTGGCTGAAAGCGATCTGTTTGAATTTGGCAGTTGCCGGTTAATAGCATGCAATAGAAGGAGAGTACCGAAGCGTTGACGTGGTAAAGCGGAAGTGGGTTGAATAGACGCTCCTGATTTTCTCGAATATCGACGAGTCCACCAATTTTTGCGTACCAAGCCCCGGCGGCTAACTCATATCGATGGGACAGTACGCATCCCTTAGGCCTTCCGGTTGTGCCAGAGGTATACAGAATGCTGGCAGGCGTGTCGCTACTCGGGAGCACTCTCCCTTTCGGGTTTTTGGGTGGAGACAGATCGGATGCAAACGCATCTACGCATACGATCGTCGGTTGGACTGGATTCAGAGCAATAGCTGAAAGCATATTTTCACGATGAGTACGAAGAACAATGATCGCGTCGACGCGTGAGTGGGCAATAACGTAGGCTAGCTCTTGAGACCGATAGTCCGGATTTAACGGAACGCAGCAAACACCCAAGTTATTGAGAGCAAGCTTGTGCAAAATATGTTCGGGTTGATTTTCTAGACTTAAGCCTATTCGGTGTCCAACACCGTAACCTGCTTGTGCATAGATGGAGGCCAGGTATTGAACCTGTTCTGCAGCTTGCACATAGGTGAGTTCAAGTCCGTCAGGAAGATTCAACCGAGAAGGGTTTTTCGGCATCGCGAGCAGCGCACTTGATGCGTAGCTTCGTGCGGCTTCAAAAAAAGCATCTCCAATCGTAGAGTATCGGTCGATGTCGATCAAAATGGTCTCGATCTGTGTGGAATGCCGAGTGAGTATCGGCTTAATATAAACTACAAAACCCCTTTCCATCCAAGACTGATGATG
>CAMCWG010000250.1 GCA_945882005.1 Bordetella parapertussis | reverse complement strand
GTTGATGTCCTCAGAGAACCGTGCCGCACACGCGCTGGGTCGCACTTACCCCGGCGGTATGACCGCCTTCGTCAACGCAATGAACGCCAAGGCGCGCGAGCTTGGTATGGTGCAATCCACCTTCGTTGAGCCCACAGGCCTATCAAGCGCAAACGTCTCGACACCGCGTGACTTAGTGAAGCTTTTACAAGCCTCCGCTTCACGGCCGGCGATCCGCTTCTATACCACCGATCATCAGCATGAAGTGCGTTCGGCCGGGCACCCCACTCTGTTCCGCAACACAAATATGCTTGTCAGCAATCCTAGCTGGGATATCAAAGTATCCAAGACCGGCTTCATCAATGAAGCCGGTCAGTGTTTGGTGATGGTGGCGCGCATCAACAATCGCGACACAGCGATTGTGCTGCTCAATGCTGAGGGTAAAGGCACGCGCATCGGTGACGCGGTCAAGATCAAACAGATGATCCAATCCAGGCAGATGGCTGCAGCACCAACGGAACTCGCGAGCCTGAACTAAGCAACACGGCCACTCTGAACTAGTAGCTCGACTGCGACGACCCGCCTGCAAAGTTCAAAAAGCGCGTACTTGAACCCTGAAAGGTTAAACGTACCGTACCGATTGGTCCGTTACGCTGCTTACCGACAATAATTTCTGCTGTCCCCTTATCGGGTGAGTCAGGGTTGTAGACCTCATCGCGATAAATGAACAAAATCAAATCAGCATCCTGCTCAATTGCACCCGACTCGCGCAGATCACTCATGACTGGACGCTTATTGGGACGTTGCTCCAAGCTGCGGTTCAACTGAGACAGCGCAATCACAGGGCAATCAAGCTCTTTGCCTAACGCTTTGAGCGAGCGACTGATTTCCGAGATTTCTGTTGCTCGGTTTTCACCGGCAGAACTTGCACCCATGAGCTGCAAGTAATCGATCACGATCAGCCCTAAGCGACCGCACTGGCGGGCTAAGCGCCTTGCACGTGCACGCACTTCTACCGAGCTCAAGGCGGGAGTTTCATCAATGTAGAGCTGCGCATCCTGCATGCGCTGGACAGCATGCGTCACACGCGGCCAATCATCAGCAAGTAATTTTCCGGTCCGCATTCTATGCTGATCAAGCATACCGACTGAACCAAGCATACGCATTGCGAGTTGTACTGCACCCATTTCCATGGAGAAGACCGCCACAGGCAAACCATGCTCAATGGCGACGTGTTCCGCGATATTCATGGCCAAAGAGGTCTTACCCATCGATGGGCGACCGGCCACAATAACGAGGTCACCACCTTGTAGCCCCGAGGTCATCCGATCAAGGTCAGTGAAACCTGTTGGAACACCCGTGACATCGTTGTTACCCTCTCGGTGATACAGCTCGTCAATCCGCTCGACCACTTCAGAAAGCAAGGGTTGTATTTCACGAAACCCTGTCGTAGCCTTGGCACCTTCCTGCGCGATCTTAAAAACCTTGGACTCGGCCTCATCAAGTAGCTGACGCGCCTCTTTGCCTTGCGGGTTAAAAGCCGTTGCGGCGATTTCATCGGCCACACTCACCAGCTTGCGCAACATAGAACGTTCGCGCACAATCTCCGCGTACCGACGAATATTTGCCGCCGATGGGGTGTTGTGCGCGAGCGCGTTGAGATAGGCTAAACCGCCCACCTCCTCGGACTTACCAACGCTCGCAATCGACTCATGCACGGTCACGACATCAGCCGCACGCGACAAATTAATCAGTCTCGCAATGTGGTGCCAGATCAACCGATGATCAAAACGATAAAAATCCTCTTCGTTGACCACATCTGTGACACGCTCCCACGCAGCATTGTCAAGCAGCAAGCCACCTAATACCGATTGTTCCGCCTCGACCGAGTGGGGAGGAACGCGCAAGTATTCAAGCTGAGGATCAGGTGCATTATTCATCTGGTAATGATAACCGCAAGGCATCGGTGACGTACAAGAATCCTCTGACATCCCGACCTGGCAAGCGCCTCAATAACCAGCCAAGATATCTTTGAACACCGGCGACTGCCGAGGCAATTCTTTTTAATGACTGCTTGACCGCCAAATCCGGGTTGGCCTCAAGATAAGTCTGCAGCAAGCGTAAAGACAGCTCTTGGCGCTCTGCACTGCCAAACTGCTCACCTCTTAGCCCGGCCATGGAGGAGACCATCTGATAGACATCATAGGCCTGCCCCAAAGGTCGGGATAATGCTTCGCCAATGTTTTCCTCGAAGTCGATTCTTGTCAGAACATCCCCTTGACACATCAGATTTCGGAGTTGCGCTCCACCATGCACAAAGCCGGCACGATGAAACGCAGCTAAATCCTGTGCTGCACGATCCATCCAGATCAAGCGTGCGGCCGGCGTATCAATCCGGATGAGATATGGCAAGTCTTGGCCGACATACTCGAGCACCAAGACATCAGGTGCATGTCTCCAAATTTTTGGCACTCGGTATCCATGCTGAGATAAGAACTCAAGTTTTCGTGCTTCATCGCTAAGCGTTGTCCGCATGAGCACACCGAGCCGCGGGCGCTCCCCCAAAGCTAGCCAACATAAACAGGATAGTGCCCATGCCCGAACATAGTGGACCCCGTACAGCAGCCTGTCAGCGAACTTAGGCCTTCGTAATTTGACAACGCAGCGCTGCCCTTCAATCTCTACAAAGTGGACCGACGAAGGCTCAGAAGCATGCTCCGCAAGCCATTGGGTAAGCGCCAACTGAAACGAAGGATCAGACTTAAGCATAAGCATGTATTAAAAACCAAAAAGCCGGCTAACGCCGGCTTTTTGATGGGTTTAGCGCAACCTTAAACGAGATCGCCAACCACCACTACTGTAATGCTGCTCACGACATCTGGATGCAGCGAGACTTGCACGGGAAACTCACCGACAGTCTTGAGTGGACCTTCTGGCAAACGCACTTGTGCTTTTTCGATGCCAGCAAAACCGGCTCCAACCAATCCAGCAGCGATGTCCATGTTTGTAACAGAACCAAAAAGGCGGCCATCAACACCAGCTTTCTGGGTAATGCTCAAAGAGAAGCTTTCGAGACGCTTGCCGAGTGCTTCAGCAGCAACCAGTTTTTCGGCCTGTACTTTTTCGAGCTCAGCACGGCGCAGTTCAAACTCTTTGAGCGCTGCCTCAGTGGCACGACGTGCTTTTTTCTGAGGGATCAAGAAGTTACGGGCGTAGCCATCACGCACACGCACAACTTCACCGAGGTTCCCTACGTTAACGACTTTTTCGAGAAGAATGATTTGCATAGTAGGCCTCGGAATCAGTTGTGGTTGTCAGTGAAAGGCAACAGAGCCAAGAAGCGTGCACGCTTAATTGCTGAGTCGAGCTGGCGCTGATAAATCGCCTTGGTGCCTGTCAGACGGGCAGGAATGATCTTGCCGTTTTCTCGAATGAAGTCACGCAGTGTGTCGAGATCTTTGTAATCAATCTCGTCAACGCCAGCGGCGCTGAAACGACAAAACTTACGACGCTTAAACAGCGGGTTTTGTTGAGTGAACTTCTTTTTTTCTTTACGTTTACCGAAGAAAGCCATGATGTGCCCTATTCAAATTTGTTCGATGCGCTGCGCATGCAGCCTATATTTTTGAGAATCTTTTCTAACCGGAGCCAGAAATCCTTGAACGTTTACCGAGCGTCCTAAACCTATTGTGTTAGTCATTTGAGCCAAGTCTGCCATTGCTACCACGGTGATACTGAACGTGATGTGACGCGGTTGACCTGCTTCAATCACTTCGGACTCGTGTGCGAGTAAGAATTCGAGAACTGGAACCCCTGACGGTGTGTACCTAACGGGAGAGAGCTCTGCGACCTGACCTTGCACTTCAAGCCGATTCACAACAAATCCGGATTACTCTGCGTCGTCGGACATCGACTCTGCGGATGCCTTACGCGACTCGTCACGTTCAACTTGCTTCATCATGATTGAGGGCTCAGTCTGAGCAGCCTTGGTCTTGATGACAAGGTGACGCAATACGGCATCGTTGTAACGGAAAGAATGTTCGAGTTCGTCGAGCGTTGCCTGACCACACTCGATGTTGAAGCACAGGTAATGTGCTTTCACCAATTTTTGAATTGGGTAAGCCAGTTGACGACGGCCCCAGTCTTCTGTGCGGTGAACTTTACCGCCCTGAGTTGTCACCAACGCTTGGTAGCGTTCGACCATTGCGGGCACTTGCTCGCTTTGATCTGGGTGAACAATAAAAACAATTTCAT
>CAMCWG010000249.1 GCA_945882005.1 Bordetella parapertussis | reverse complement strand
GGATGCATCTCGAAGAGTCGCAGCTTGTCTTGTTCGCGACAACTTTCTAGCGCAATCCAGGGCGAGCCAGGGTAGATGCGCAGCTCGCCATCGGGATTCAATCCCTTGATCAGATCGAGATAATGCAATACGGCAGCGGGCGGATTTTTAGCCTCCCATACTGGAGCGATGCCGCCCAGGTATTCACCTTTTTTCTGTGCCCATTGGCCTTCCAAGTCATAGAGGCCTGCACCAGCATGTAGGTCAATGAACCAATACGGTGTTTCCTTCTGATTGAAATAACGGAGAATTTGGGTCAAGACGATGTGTTTAAGTACATCGGCATGGTTGCCAGCGTGAAAGCCGTGGCGATAACTAAACAAAGTGTTCTCCGGAACGAATCATGCAAAAACTACTTGGGTGTAATACGATCGAGTGCATCAGTGATCAAGGCATCAATGCCCCAGTCTAGCAACTCGTTGGCGCGAATGGGATCATTGACGGTCCATACAGCGATTCGCAGGCCAGCCTGTCGCAGCTCGGCGATCATCGCTTGCGTGACCAACGTGTGTTTGAGGTGGATCGACACGCAACCTAGCTCAGACACGGCGCGTTGCCACCCCTCGCTCAGTGATTCTGTAATCCAGCCTCTAGGTAAGCTGGGGACGGCTTGCTTAGCAGCACGCAGACTTTCAATTGAGAACGAAGACAGAAGCGGGGGAAGGGCAGCAGTCGCCCACAAGGTCTGGGCCAGCTCGGCTACGCGCGCGCCAGTGATCTCCTCGAGCCCCGGTGTCGGTTTGATTTCAATGTTGCTGGCCATGCCAACGGCTTGGGTGTAGCGGGCGATCGCCTCCAGCGTCGGCACCGTTTCACCTGCGAAATCTGGGCTGTACCAGCTGCCAGCGTCTAAAGCCGCAATCTCGGCAAAATTTAGATCACCGGCTGAGCCTTTGCCGTTCGTTGTCCGATTCAGGACGGAGTCATGCATCAGGATCGCGACCCCGTCCGAGGACAGTTTTACGTCATATTCGGCCATTTTGTACCCAAATCGGGTGCCAGTTCGCATGGCGCTCAGGGTGTTTTCAGGCGCAAGCGAGCCGCCACCTCGATGGGCGACGAAAGTAGGGTATTCCCAAGGTTGAGCAGATCTCATCGTAAAACGTCACGTAGCGAGTGGTTAGGCTGCAAGCATAACGCACTGGGTGGTAAACTTGCCCCCGCTCAGTCTTTAGGTAAGCGACCTCTACATGTTTGAATTTATCCGCAATCACCGACGCTGGATGCAGCTGATTTTGTTGCTGCTCATTCTCCCGTCCTTCGTCTTTTTTGGTTTGGAAGGCTATACGAGCTTCATGGCAAAGGAGCCTGAACTCGCCTCGGTCGATGGACAACCCATCACTCTAGGTGAGTTCAACCGGGCTCGAACCGCTCAGCTTGAACAGTATCGCTCGGCGCTCGGTGCACAGTTTGATGCAGCCGCGTTTGATACGCCTATCTTTCGCGAACAGTTGCTGAACTCTTTAGTTGACCAGCGCACAGTCGCTGTGGCAGCTAGCAAGGGTAAGTATTCTGTATCTGATGAAACTCTAAGGCGCACGATTGCAGCGATTCCCGCTGTCCAACAAGATGGTCAATTTTCGTCTGAACGCTATCGCCAAGTTTTGGCGGCGCAGGGGATGACTCCTGCATCGTTTGAGCTCGGTTTACGTCGCGATCTCGCGATCGCGCAAGTGCTGCAGCCCATTGGTATGACAGCCCGCGTACCCACCGAGGTCGCGAAGAACATTCTTGCGCTGGTCACCGAGAAGCGTGTCGTAGCCCGTCAAGTTTTTGCCGCCGAGAGTTTCGTTAAGAATATTCAAATCAGTGATGCGGATATCAAAGCTTGGTACGAAGCGAATCAAGATCAGTTGCGTATTCCCGAGAACGTGGATGTGCAATTTCTCGTCTTGAACGAAGAGGCTGCGACGAAAGAGGTCAAAGTGTCTGACGCAGACATTGAGAGCTTTTATAAACAAAATCAGGCGCGCTATGGTCAGCCGGAGCGGCGTCGTGTTAGTCACATTCTAATTGAGGTGCCAGCCTCCGCTGATGAGGCAACCAAGGCAAAAGCCAAACTGCGTGCGGAAGATGTCGCGAAGCGGGCTGCCGCGTCTCCCAAGGATTTTGCAGCGCTTGCTAAAGAGTTCTCGCAAGACAGTGGGTCTGCAAGTCAAGGTGGTGACCTCGGTTGGATTAGTAAAAACATGCTGGTCCCCCAAGTTGAGGAAGCAGTTTTCGGTTTGGATGTCGGCAAGATTTCTGGCGTGATCGAAAGTCCTTTTGGCTTTCACGTCTTGAACGTTCTTGAGCTTCAGCCTGCTTCGGTTAAGCCACTTGCTGACGTGAAGGATGACGTCGCAGCCGAGATTCGTAAGCAGCTTGCGGCTGAGCGCTTCGCGGACATGGCCGGCAAGCTAACCAACTTAGTCTACGATCAGCGTGATAGCCTCAAGCCAATTGCGGATGCACTGAATTTGAAGATCATTACCGTAAAGGGTCTGGGACGTGATGGTTTATTGTCGGCAGAACAGCGTGCTTCCTCGGATATGCCCAATGAGGCTGAACAAACAATTGTTGGCAATCCAAAAGTGCGTCAAACGGCATTTTCGAACGATGTCCTCAAAGAGAAGCTCAATTCTGGTGTGATCGAGTTATCACCTGATGTGATCGTCGCATTACGCGTTGAGGCAGTGCATCCTGCCCGCGTGCCGGCCCTCGATGCCGTGACCACACGCATTCGTGACGTCTTGGTTGCTGAACGCGCCTTGGTAGCGGCAGAAACTGCTGGCAGCAAAGAGCTTGATACGCTCAAAGCAGACAAGCCGGCGGAGCCAACTGGCTTCGCACCAGCAATGACTGTGACCCGCCAGTCACCAGAAAAGCTAACCCGCGAGGAACTTGAGGCGGTGATGTCTGCGAGTGCGAAGACCTTGCCACTCTACTTGGGTGTCAAAGGTAGCAATCAGTACAGTATCTTGATGTTGACGAAAGTAGAAGAGGCTGCTGCACCTGACCTTGCGCAGATATCGCAGCTCCAAGCGCAACTTGCTCAGGCCTGGGGTGCAGCGGAGGAACAGGCTGCCTTGAAGATTTTGCGTCAGACCTACAAGGTAAAAGTTCTGCCGGATGCCGCAAAAGTTATCAGCGGTGAGCTTGACGCAGCAAAACTTTGATTAAGTCTTTAGTAACGCAAGGACAACCTCAAGCACATTGCGCATCATTTGCGGTTGTGCCAGCTCATTTGGGTGGAGGTTGTCTGCTTGCAAATACTTCGGATCAGCTGCGACACCCTCCAGTAGAAACGGTACAAGGCTTGCTTTGTTTTGCTTTGCAACCGTCTCAAATACCTCTTTAAAACCTGTTGCGTATTCTCGCCCATAGTTGGGCGGAATCTGCATGCCAACGATCACAACCTTTGCACCACGTTCACGTGCTTGGGTTGCCATGGTGTTGAGATTCTGTCGCGTCATCTCGAGGGGTAGTCCACGCAGCGCATCATTGCCGCCCAATTCGATAATAACTAGGCTGGGCATGTGCTTATCTAGCAGACGCTTCAAGCGTGAGACGCCTCCGCTGGTCGTGTCACCGCTGATGCTTGCGTTCACTATATCGCTTTCAATGCGTGCCTCTGTGAGCGCTTTCTTGAGTAAAGCGACCCAGCCAGTCCCTCGTGTCAGACCATATTCGGAAGAGAGGCTATCGCCTACAACTAAAATACGAGCCGTTGAGGGAGGGGCAGTTTGCCCCTGTGCTGTGTGGGTGAACGCGATCAGAATACCGAAAAGCGCTAGACTGATGCATTGACGTAGGCGAGAAAACGAAGACATGAGTGTTGAGATCAATGCAATAGAAGTCACACATTTAAGTAAAAGCGTTCAAGACGCTACTGGAATATTGACGATTTTAGATGACATCACGTTTTGTTTACGTGCTGGGCAGTCCTTGGCAATCACGGGAGCCTCAGGCTCTGGTAAGTCTACGCTCTTGGGATTACTAGCGGGTTTGGATACCCCCACGTCCGGTCAGGTCAATTTGCTCGGACAGTCGCTTTTTGCACTCGACGAAGACGGTCGTGCAGCGTTACGCGCGCAACGTATTGGCTTTGTATTTCAGTCGTTTCACTTGCTGCCAAACTTGAACGCACTTGAGAACGTTATGCTCCCTCTGGAACTTGCGGGGCGTGATGCGCAGAAGACCGCGACCGCACTTTTAACGCAGGTTGGCTTAGG
>CAMCWG010000248.1 GCA_945882005.1 Bordetella parapertussis | reverse complement strand
CTGCATCCACCACAATCACGTCGCCCGGTGCAGCCATATCAATCGCTTTGTGCACCATCAGGTTGTCGCCAGGTGCAGTCTTGACCGTGAACGCACGTCCCAAAATACGACCGCCCTTATGAAACGGACGCAAATCAACCGTACCGTTCGTACGACTCATGACATCACTAATATTTGCCACTGCGAGCTTGGCAAATTTCTTCAAGGTCGCATTGCTGACAGTGTGCTTGTGCGTGTTGATCGCAAATCCAAGGTTAGACATAGTTACTCCACATAAAATAAAAAGGACGGGGTTTAGTCTTTACGACCGACGTGTACTAAAAACTCTGGCGTCAACTCTTTCAGTGTGTTGACACCCATCATGGCCATGTTGCGCGAAACTTCTTGCTCTAGCAAGGAAATCGCGTGATCCACGCCTGCTGGACCACCCACCGCGGCGGCGTAGTTAAAGGGTCGCCCCAGAAACACGCAACGTGCACCTAGGGCAATCGCCTTGACAATATCACTGCCGCGACGCACACCGCTATCAAGCATCACAGGGCCGTCTTTAAATGCATCCAGAATCTGAGGCAGCACTCTTAAAGGTGCGACGGCGCCATCTAATTGGCGAGCACCGTGATTAGACACAATCACGCCATCCATTCCGTACTGCTTGCACAGTGCAGCATCGGCGGGGTGCAAGATTCCTTTAATCACCATCGGCCCTTTCCACTGCGCGCGGATTGCGCGAACATGGTCCCAGTTCAGATGTCCACGCGAAGAAAAATCTCGCATCACGTTAGCAGACATGATCGGCGCACCACGCGTGGCAAAGGAATTTTCAAAGTGCGGCATGCCATGACGCGCAAGTGTTTTCAGAAACGTCCCAAATAGCCAGCGGGGATGTGTAATACCCTGCCACGCCAAGCGCGCGCTTGGCCTCAGAGGCGTAGAGAAACCTGTACGCACATTGTTTTCACGATTTGCCGATGATGGCGTATCGACAGTAATCACCAATGTTTTGAATCCTGCCGTCGCAACGCGATCAATCAAGGGCGCGATCTGTTCCGTCTTGCCCGGCAAGTAAGCCTGAAACCAAGCGTCAGGCGCCCGTTCGACTAACTCCTCCATACGAATCAACGAAGAACCACTCATGATCATCGGAACATTCGCACGTGCAGCCGCTTCAGCTAACACAATGTCTCCGCGATAGGCCGACATTGCAGTGATCCCCATCGGAGCCATGCCGAAGGGTGCGTTATAGGTCTTACCAAACACTTCCACTTGGTGGCTACGCTTAGAAATGTCGACAAGAATACGTGTGAGCAACTCATATTCCGCGAAAACATCGCGATTTGCCCGCAGTGACTGGCCGTCTTCACACGCACCCGCTACATAGCCAAAAATAGGCCTAGGTAAACGTTTCTCGGCTTCGCGTTCAAAATCAGCGAGGGATAGAATTTTTGCCAGTGCGGAAACTTGCGTCATGAAATGCTGCCGTGTGAATACTCAGTTTTTAGGGTGCTTAGCCAATAGCTGCTGAACAACGAGATTGGCTGCTGCGAAACCCATGGAAGCTGTGACATTAACGCTAGACCCATAGCCGGCGCAAGACAGTCCTTGCAAGGGGTCGTTTTGTTGCCATGCAACAGGCAAAATTGTGGGCTGATCCACCCAAAGCACTCGTACCCCCATCTTGGCCGGACGCCTGCGTGTCTGCCCTTGTGCATCAACGGCGCGCGGGTATCCATGGTTGCGCCGCAGCACATTACGCAAGCGCGCCAACAACGCGTCGTGCGTTGCCTCAACCAAATCGCCAGCGCGCAAGGCGAGGGAATCCGTTTTGCCGCCAGCTCCGCCGCAAACAATCAAGGGAATGTTACGAGCCCTAGCATGCAGCACCATCGCGACTTTGGCGGCCATTTGATCCGTACAATCGATCACCGCATTGAGCCCGCTGGGCAAACAGGCCTCGACGTTGTCCGGTGTCAAAAAATCATCAATAACGGTAACCTGGCACTGCGGATTGATCGCCTGAATACGCTGCGACATAGCAAACACCTTGGACTGCCCAAGCGTTTCAGTCAGCGCATGCACCTGCCTGTTCACGTTGGATTCTGCAATGTGATCCAGATCAATCACGGTGATCGCTCCAACACCGTTACGTGCGAGCGCCTCGGCCACCCAGGATCCCACCCCACCGACTCCCACCACGGCCACATGCGCACCCCCCAGGTACTGGAGAGCTTGCGGGCCATACAAGCGCGACAAGCCACCAAACCGACGCTCAACATCGGTAGGGGCGGCAGGCGCGGTCTCAGTCTGCGGCAAGGGCATTTAAGCTCGACATAAAGGGCAAAGAATGATGCATTTTTGCATGTTCCAGAAAAAAACCTTCGTCTTGACTCGACAACACGCCCGGAGAGGAACACAATTTAGCCCAGACACCGTGAGCACGCCTTCCCCAAACCCTCCCCTCGCTAACAAACCGTCAAATTTTGCCGGTCCATTGGTGCTATGCCTGCTGGTTATGTTGTCGCACATTGCGATCTCTGGGGGGCGCGTGGCGGTATCGCTCACCGCTTTGCAATTAGGTCAGGGCACACTCGAAGTCGGTATCCTCATTGCTGTCTTTGCGCTACTGCCGATGCTGTTTTCTATCAAAGCAGGACGCCTCATCGATGCCATCGGCCCGTGGAAACCAATGCGTGCGAGCATCATTAGCGTGGCGACAGGAACCTTTTTGCCTGTGGTTTGGCAAAGCTTGGCTGGGTTAATCATCGCAGCCACATTAATCGGCGTCGGGCACATGACCTTACAGATCGCCGTGCAACGACAGATGGGGCTGAGCACAGGAGAGGAACGGCTCCGTAATTTTTCGTGGCTCTCATTATCGATGGCAACATCCGGCTTGATTGGGCCACTTCTAGCGGGTGTGTCTATTGACTATCTTGGCTATCGATCGGTCTTTGTATTGTTGGCGATCGCGCCGCTGGGCAGTCTGCTGGGGCTGATGCGTATGCGTCGTTACCTGAAGGCTTCGCACACACAAACGCCGGCAGTGACACAAAAACAGAGTGTGGGCGATCTCTTGGGCAGCCCCTCCCTGCGCAAGGTCTTTGTTGCCAATATGCTGCTGTCGACCGCCTGGGACACGCACATGTTTGTGGTGCCAATTTTTGGCGTACACGTCGGTTTGTCACCCACCACGATCGGTTTTATCCTTGCCTCCTTTGCTGCGGCAACAATTGTGATTCGATTAGTTCTGCCTTGGATTCAACATCACGTCAGACCCTGGCAACTGATCAATTTCGCCTTGATCGTGACGGCGTTAAATTTTTTACTTTATCCCTTCTTTGAACAAGTCTGGATTCTGCTGTCCCTTTCGTTTTTGTTGGGTTTAGGCTTGGGGTCGACCCAGTCCAGTATCCTCGCATTGCTGCAACAGCATGCGCCCAATGGTCGCGCCGGTGAGGCTTTCGGTTTGCGCATGGCACTCATTAATGGCTGTCAAGTGGCACTTCCGTTAGCCTTTGGCGCACTAGGAACCTTAATGGGTGTGATGCCACTCTTTTGGGTCACCGCAATTGGGCTGGGTGCCGTGCGATGGTTCACAGACGACGCCGAGAAGCACGAGGCTCCAGCCGCGCTGGCCATCACCGATTCCCCCACTTCCCAGAAGCAACCTGAGCGCCATGAAGCCTAAAACCGGACTCCCCACTCCACCTGCAGTCAGCGCCTTTGCCCGCTGGTCAGACGAAAAAATGGCGGAATCCATCGATCTCACACTGCAGGCGTGGGCCGCTGACCAAGACGTGTGGATTTTTGGTTATGGCTCTTTGATCTGGCGCCCAGAGTTCGACTTCACAGAAAAAAGACCGGCGCAGATCCACGGTTTTCATCGCGCGCTTTGCCTTTGGTCGCGCATCAACCGCGGAACGCCCGAAGTGCCAGGATTAGTCTTTGGACTAGAGCGAAACGGAGCCTGTCAGGGAATGGTGTTCCGGGTTGCCGCGGAACACGTTCGATCGACCTTCTCCTTGGTCTGGAAGAGGGAAATGGGGACCGGCGCCTATCACCCAACCTGGCTCGACTGCATGACCCCAGACGGCCCGGTGCAAGGTCTGGCTTTTGTCATCAATCAGGCGGGTCCAGCCTACGTGAGCGAACCCCCTCAGGACGCCTTGATTGAAATCATCCTGCGCGCTCGAGGCACTTACGGGACGTGCCTAGAATACGTGACGCAAACAGCCGACGCCCTGCATTCTGCCGGCA
>CAMCWG010000247.1 GCA_945882005.1 Bordetella parapertussis | reverse complement strand
GGCCAAACTTTAAGACCTCGGCTGCCAGGATTTGGGATGGAATCGGTGCGCAGATTAAGTTTGTATCCTGCACTTTATTCATTGCATCGAACAAGTCAGCAGGAAAGACCACGTACCCTATCCGCCAACTAGCCATGCCGTAGTTCTTGGACATTGAAAAGAACGACAGCGTATGCTTCTGCGCGCCAGGCAACGATGCGGGTGAAAAATGCTCTACACCTTCATAGGTAAAGTATTCGTAGGCTTCGTCACTAAAGTGATAGATCCCTTTCGCTGCACACAGTGCGTTGACCGCAGTCAGTGATTCCTTAGAGTAGACCGCACCGGTTGGGTTGTTAGGCGATACCGTGATAATTGCACGTGTGCGCGGTGTGATCGCCGCAGTTAACGCCTCTACATTCAAGCTCCAGTCTGCATTCATCGGCACTGGCACTGGCACGCAACCCACCATCCGGATCGCCATTTCTTGATTGAAATAAAACGGCATCGGCAAAATAAATTCATCACCTGGGTCACCTACGGCCATGACACAATTCAAGAAAGCCATGTTGCTACCTGCCGTCGCCATGACGATTGATTCTGACCCGACGGCGATATTGTTTTCTGTGGCGAGTTTTGTCTGTAGCCCCTCAATCAAACTCGGCATTCCAAAGACTGACTGGTATTTGTTGAGATTGATATCGCCCATGGCACTGGGTAACGCAGCAATGGCCTCGGCTGGTGGGCCGTAATTCACAACGCCCTGCCCTAAAGAAATCGTTCCCGGGTTGTCGCGTACCAAGGCGGCGATTGCGGGAATGATCGGTGCGTCGACCACATCCATGCGAGAGGAATGGCGTTTCATCATATAAATCTGGGCTACAGGGATCAAAGGTCTTAAAATTCTACACTGCAAGGGTGACTCCGAAGGGCCACTTTATTCGTAGTGAGACCACATTCGCAAAACACGAACTATCTTTTCTTTGCGAAAAACTTCATATACCAAGCGATGTTGAATATTAATTCGACGTGAATATGCACCATTCAGGTCTCCCACCAACTTTTCAAAGGGCGGAGGATTTTGCAGGGGATCAACTTCTAAAATATCTAGCAATGCCTGCGCTTTGACTTTAAGCCCTGCCGCAGAGAGTTTTTTTGCATCCTTAATGGCATATTTGGAATAAACCAACTCCCAAACTACCATTTGAGCGTCCTTTTACTTTTTGCAAGAGGCTCAGCCATCGCTTCTTTAATCGACTCTCGCATCCCAGGAATGGCTAACAGATGCAACGTTTCTTGGATCGCGCTCCAATCTTCCTCAGAAACTAAAACAGCATTTGCCCGCTTACCAGAAATGATGACTGGCTTATGTGACTCGGCTGTCTGATCAATCAAACGATAAAGACCTGCGCGTGCTTCGCTTGCTGTTATTGTGTTCATAAATTCACCTCTGTTCAAGTATAGTACGCAAAAGCGTACGCTTTATCAAGCCCTTCTCTGAACTATTTATCCGTCTAAACCCCAAAATGAACAACCTCGAAGAAATCCACCCTCTTAACGCCTCTCCTGACATCGCTGCGATCTACGCCGACATCCGACTGACCTCCGGCTTATCGCTCGTCAATCTGATCTGGCGGCACTTCGCCGCACTTCCTGGTGTGCTTGACTGGGCCTGGGATGCTGTACGCCCACTGGTAGCATCCGAGCAGATGATTGCGGCCCGTCAACGCCTGATGGCAAACATCACCCTGCCAGCCATCAGCCCTCTCACCCTTGACGCTTGGCGTACGATGGATCTGAGCGAATCAGATCTAAATGATTTTCACGACTTGATTGCTAATTATGTACGCGGCAACTGCACCAACCTGATTGCACTGACCGCGCTACGATTAAGACTCGAAGGTGCCGTGGGCGCCACACCCATATTTGTGCCAGCGGGACCACCAACGACTGCGGCGCCCTTGCCTCCCATCCCCCGCATCGACTCTTTGGATCCGGAGCGTGCACAAGCAATTAAAGAGTTGGCACTGCGTCACGACGGCGCACAAGGCGGGATTATTCCAAGTCTGTATCTAGAGCTTGCCCGCTGGCCAGTTTTAATCGATCACTTTCCAAACTGGCTAGCACCTTTATACACACCCACCGCCATGCTGGCAGCGCGTACGTCGGCCTGCCGCGTGGCAGAAACTGAGGCGCTCGCGATGCTCCCTTCGGTGCCAGCAGCCCCAGCCAACGAACAAGCCATGCGCCCTGCTTTAGATCATTTCACGCGATTCATCATCCCTGATCTGACACCGGTGTGTATTGCAGTAGAACGATTACTACCTACTCGTTAATCGTGGCAGATTAAGTCACAAGCTCTACACGACCAGATTCGAGATGATATACACCCCCGATTACCTTAAGCTTACCGGCTTTGATTAGGCGATTCAGCAACGGGGTCGATTTCCTGAGCATCTCCACATTACTCAGAACGTTCTCAATCGTGACTGCTTTTAGCAAATCGTCACCGACAAGATTCTTAGCTCGGGCTTTCTGTACTGGCCATGCAATCGCTGAGGAGATGATCTGAATATGTCCAGGATAATCTGTATTGTTTTCTTCAGCATCAATTGCCGCCTTAACAGCACCACACTGTGTGTGACCTAACACCATAATGAGTGGAGCGCCCAATACAGCAGTTCCATACTCCAGGCTCGCCAGCAAGTCGACATTCACATAGTTACCTGCATCGCGTGTAATGAACAGGTCACCCAATGATTCATCAAAACAAATAGAGGGTTCAACCCGCGAATCAGCACAGCTCAAAATACAGGCGTACGGATTCTGTGCCTTATTTAGCCTTCCGCGTGCCGCAGCATAATCATACGCAGTGATTTTGCCGGAAACAAAGCGACCGTTACCAGCCATCAGTCGTTCTATCGCGGCATCTGGAGTCAGCACATTCTCTGGACGTGGAACGGAGGTTCCTTTTGCAAGCGCGTAGGGGGAGAATACTCCAGCGACTGTTGCTGCGGCGGCCCCCATTAGAAAACCTCGTCTAGAAGAACTAACACGAGTGTCGTTACAGTCAGTGCACAGGCAACGTAAGGCGTTCATTTCTAATCCTTGAGGTTTAAATTTTTTGAACCATCGATTCCCAATGATCGTAACTGAAATCTCTCCGCTAATCACTTGGTAGGCTGCAACTCAGACAGAGGATCGGATAAACACTCTATTGTTAACCGATCTTTTAGCCTGATACATTGCAAAGTCCGCATGCTCAATTAAGTCTGAGGGGGACGCGTGATCAGCGGGATACCTGGTTATGCCGACATCCAAAAACGTTTCATCTCAGGTAAATCTTGCATTCCGCGCTCATACCCGTATTAGATTGCAGGCTCCATGATGCCTGGGTCGACAACACTGAGTGTTTTTCTGCCAGGTAACATTCCAACAACGACGAGCTTTGTCTTGGTGCCAGCGGCCTCGAGATCTTTCACTTCCTGCAAAATCGTATTAGGCAACCGATTTAAACGAAGGCCTTCTTTTTCCTGCTCAATCGTGTCGGCTAAGGCAACCACCAGCGCTCTCTTTGAGCCTGCCACAATATCGCAATGTGTTTCGGTTGAACCGATGCTTCAATCCATGCAGACGCGATCTTTCACCCAAGTTGGTCCTATCACCCAAAAAAACTTTGATATTCGTTTCAAACTTTTCTGAAGAAATAGACTTGGCCACCATGGCCGCATGTCCAATCGCCCTGTCCTTCCCCTGGCCCGGAGCGCTTTTGTACGGGATGGGATGAGCCAGGCTATCGTTCCACCCGGACGTCGTCGCCTGAAGCTGTCTTGCCGCTGCTGCCTGAAGCTCAACAGTACCTGTGCATGCTTGAGCTGGAGATTGACCTAAGGCCTGCATGCTAGCGACTGCAGCAACAGACGCAGCAGAGCCTTTTATGAAATCACGACGTGATGACTGGCGCATTGTTATGTCTTTCCTGGGATATTGGTTTTGTAGATTTGGTTTTGAACATTTAAAGGTATCGGTTGACTCTCTGAAGCCGGAATCATCACTTCTATGTACGATGCGCCGTCATACGCATTGGCTTTTTTGATTGCAGCATCTAGCTGCGCCACTGTACTGACCCTTGCAGCAAACCAAGTATCACAACCCATGGCAGCGGGGATCTGTGCGTAATTCCATTTCGCCAACTCATCGTAAGAAGGCCCGATTTCGCTGAGTACGTTCTCAACGCCGAAGATATTGTTATTCAATACAAAAATAATGGGCTTAA
>CAMCWG010000246.1 GCA_945882005.1 Bordetella parapertussis | reverse complement strand
GGCATCAATCCTTCAACGCCAAGCGCTAGGATTGTCTTGGGTGTTCCGTGGCGCGGGAAGAGTTTGCGAGTGGCAATATTGACGGACTTGTCGGTTGCTTGCGCAGAAAGCATCACAGCAATCAACAGCTGGAAGTCTGTCTTGTATTCGAGTTCGGTTGTGGGGGACGGATTTGCCGCGCGCAGTCTCGTGAAGATCTCCTGGCGTTTGGCTGGATTCATGGCGTTGTTGCGGCAGCGCGGCGTGCGCGCGCTTTGGCAAGTGCCTGCGCGACAGCATCGCCGATTTGCTGCGTTGTTTCCTGTTTTTTTGGCTCTTGTTCGGGCTGGGCCAGACGTACGTTGCGCGCTTCAAATCTCTGGCGAGAGGCGGTTGCATCGTCGGAGGCCCAGGCCCGCACTGGAGAGACGGTAACCATTTCAATGCAGTCAACTGGGCAAGGCGCGACACACAGATCGCAACCCGTGCAGTGCTGTGCCACAACTGTATGCATAAGTTTTGATGCACCAACAATGGCATCTACGGGACAAGCTTGTATGCAAAGCGTGCAACCGATGCAATATTGCTCATCAATGACGGCAACCTGCAGGGGCAGATGTTGCCCACAGGTTTCGTCAAGGGGCAGGGTATCGGTTTTTAAGAGTTTGGCGAGTGCTGCAATGCCTTGATCGCCGCCCGGAGGGCAGCGATTAATCGGGGCTTGGCCTGCTGCGATGGCTTGCGCGTAGGGTGTGCAACCTGCATAACCGCATTTCGTGCACTGGGTCTGCGGCAGCAGGTCGTTGATGCGTTCAGCGAGCATGGCGCACTTAAGCGCTGCGTACGAACTCAGCAATTTTCGGGCAGATCGTTGTGCGCCAACGACGACCTGAGAAAATACCGTAGTGTCCGCAGTCTGGGGCTGTGTAGTGTTGCTTGCGTTTTGCTGGAATACTCGAGCACAAATCTTGTGCAGCACGCGTTTGCCCTTCGCCAGAAATATCGTCGAGTTCACCTTCAATGGTGAAGAGCGCTACCGATTTGATGTCGGAGGGCTTGACGAGCTGCCCATCGATCACCCAGGTGCCATTCGGCAGATCGAAGTCCTGAAACACAGTGCGAATGGTTTCCAGGTAAAAATCGGCCGACATATCGAGGACTGCGTTGTATTCGTTGTAGAAGCGACGATGCGCCTCAGCATCGTCCTCATCACCGCGCAGCAAATCAAGATAAAAGTCGTAGTGCGCTTTGAGATGGCGATCTGGGTTCATGGACAGAAAGCCGGCATGTTGCAGGAAACCTGGGTACACACGACGGCCTACACCTGGATATTGGGACGGCACGGTGTGAATCAGTTTCTCTTCGAACCACTCAAATGGTTTAGTTGTTGCCAGCCGGTTTACTTGTGTGGGCGAGCAACGCGGGTCAATCGGACCACCCATCATCACCATGCTGCGGGGCAAACAGGGGTTGTTATTCGAAGCCATTAATGACACGGCAGCCAGAGCTGGAACCGTTGGTTGGCAGACGGACATGAGGTGAACATCAGGTCCAAGGGCCTCAAGGAACTGTTGAATGTAGAGAACGTAGTCGTTTAACCCGAACTTACCATCGGCGAGCGGAACCATGCGCGCATCGATCCAGTCAGATACATAGACTTCATGATTTGGTAGCAGTGCGCGCACGGTGTCGCGCAGGAGCGTGGCGTGGTGTCCCGACATGGGGGCAAGCACCAAGAGTTTTGGGTCGGCCTTGCGTTGTTTTTCTGAAATGTCGCGCTTGAAGTGAATCAAGTTACAAAACGGTAGGCTCAACTCGGTCTCGATGGTGACGCCAACCTGTTTGCCGTTGACTTCTGTGGTTGTTAAACCCCAAGCTGGTTTTTCGTAATTTTTCCCGATGCGGTGGACCAATTCATAGCCAGCCGCCATTTGTCGCGCCATAGGCGTGTAGGCAAAGGGGCTTGCGGGGTGTGAAAACAGTTTGGAGCCCAACTCGGTGAAGTGCGCCAGGGGTGACATCACAGCACGTTGCATTTCATGAAGTTGATAAAGCATGTGCGATTCCAAAAAGTAGTCAGGAAGACCCCAATTATGACGCTTTATTGACACCAAACGAACGAATCAGGGGCTACAATTGCTGTTGTGCAGCAAAATGTAGCAGAAGCACCACGTCCTTACCAGTAGTTTTCGACTGCTAAGTTGCCTGCAACGCCACGGCGCCCGGCAGCAAAGCCGCGCTCAGCCAGCAGGCCACGCATCTCGGTGACCATGGCAGGGTTGCCGCACAGCATGACGCGTGAGCGATCGGGCTCAAGCGTGACGCCTGCACGAGCTTCGAGTTCACCGCACGTCAGTAGCGTAGTGAGTCGGCTTGCAGATAGGTGTCCTGGCCGAATCGCAGGGGATAGCGAGAGGCTCAGCGGCTCCTGGCTTGTTACGGGCAGATAGACCATTGCTGCCCGCTCCGCGCGGGCGTCGCCGCCGTCAGCACCGTGCTGGCTCTGCAGCGCTAACAGCTCGTCGCGATAGGCGAGTTCGCCAGCGTGTCGCACGCCGTGCAGCACGATAATACGTTTGAAGCGTTGCCATGTACTCGCTTCGCGCAGCATGGAAATGTAGGCCGAAAGGCCCGTTCCTGTGGAGATCAGCCAAAGGTCTTCGCCGCTGGGAAACTGCTCTAGCGTGAGAAAGCCAAACACCGTCTTGTTGATCCAGAGGGTGTCGCCCGGGGCAAGCCCGGCGAGTTTCGGGCTGAACTTTCCGTCAGGGACGACCACCGAGAAAAACTCGAGCGCGTTCTCGGCAGGGTGCGACACCATGGAGTAGGCGCGCCACTCGTTGGGTATCAAGGGGTCTTCGGTGTCAATCGGCAGGCCGAGTCGTGCGAACTGTCCGGGCACGAACTGAAAGTCGGAGTCACGCGTGACCTTCAGTGAAAAAAGTTTATCGCTCAGCCAGACGATCTTGGATAAGACCGTCTGGGGTGTGTATTTAGCGCTCAAGATGCTGCAATTTGTCCGGTTTGCCATTCCAGTCGTCTGCATCGGGCAGCGGTTTTTTTGACCGGCTGATGCTTTCGAATTTAGGAGAAAGTTCAGCGTTCAGTGCGATGAACTTCATTTGGTCTTGTGGAACGTCCTCTTCGGCAAAAATCGCGTTTGCTGGACATTCAGGAATACAGACTGCGCAATCGATGCACTCGTCTGGGTCAATCACCAGAAAATTAGGGCCCTCACGGAAACAGTCGACGGGGCATACGTCTACGCAATCCGTAAATTTGCACTTGATACAGTTTTCAGTCACGACGTGAGTCATGGGTTCCACCAGAAGGGAGGTTGTGAAAGCGATCGGGCGGGCACTATTTTTGGGCCAGTGAATCGAATGAGTAGCTAGTTTAACCAATCTTGCACGGGTGGCTCGGGATATCCCTTGTGCTGGAGGTGGCTGTGCTACTGTTTTGAAAACCTTTCAGGCCTAGACATGATCATTAAGTCCCTACTCGACACCGACCTCTACAAGTTCACCATGATGCAGGTTGTCTTGCATCATTTTCCTGCGGCGCAGGTTGAGTATCGATACAAGTGCCGGAATAAGGGAGTAGACCTCAGACCCTACCTTGACGAGATCCGGTCCGAAATTCACGACCTTTGCCAGCTGCGGTTTTCAGAGGCAGAGCTCACGTATCTGGGCAGTTTGCGCTTCATCAAGAGTGATTTCATTGACTTCTTAGGGCTCTTTCATCTGCCAGAAAAATGCATCACCGTGTCGGAGGGTGAGGCGCCTGGCGAAATCGCGATTTCGGTCAAGGGTTCCTGGCTACACACGATTTTGTTTGAGATCCCTGTCTTGGCGATTGTCAATGAGGTGTACTTTCGCCGCACCTGCCAGGCGCCCAACTGGGAGGAGGGGCGCACCCGCTTGCAAAACAAGATGAAGTTGGTGCTTGAGGCCAACGATTTAAGCGAGTTTCGCGTTGCTGAGTACGGCACGCGACGCAGGTTTTCTCAAGTCTGGCACGAGGAAGTCGTGACAACCATGAAGGCCCAGATGGGGGAGCATTTTGCAGGGACGAGCAACGTGTGGCTCGCGATGCGTCATGGCGTTTTGCCCCTGGGTACGATGGCGCACGAGTATTTACAGGCGTGTCAGGCGCTTGGTCCGCGTTTGCGGGACTCGCAGGTGTATGCCTTTGAGGTCTGGGCAAAAGAGTACCGGGGCGACTTGGGGATTGCGCTCTCGGATGTCTACGGCATGAGCGCCTTTTTGCGCGATTTTGATATGTATTTCTGCAAATTATTCGAC
>CAMCWG010000245.1 GCA_945882005.1 Bordetella parapertussis | reverse complement strand
GGCTGTTGCAAGCTCACTTTGGAAGTGCTCAGCGGCAATCGGGTTGCCCAAGCTTCCTATGCGCGTTTCGGCTTCGCTCAGTACGAATTGAGCGCCGAGACGGGGCAGGCCTTGTTTATGCAAAAATGGCTTTAGTCACTGTTTACTACGACGGCTCATGCCCGCTCTGCCGCAAAGAGATCGCTGTCTATCAGCGCTCTGCAGGAGCCGAAAGTATTGAATGGACCGATGTCAGTGTCGGGGAACAGGCATGCTTAGGGGAGGGGTTAACCTGCCAGCTAGCAATGGCCCGCTTTCATGTCAGAGACCGACAAAACATTTTGTACAGTGGAGCTCAGGCTTTTGTTAAGCTTTGGCTTGAGCTTCCACGATGGCGTTGGCTTGGAAGAGTTTGTTCTAACAAGCCCACGCTTTGGTGTTTAGAGCGACTGTACGTCGGATTTTTAAAGATCCGTCCTAGCATTCAACGCAGGTTCAGATAGCGCGTTTTCGCCGTAAAAATTTCAGAAAGTATTATTTAAAGAATCCAGCACATGAACTCGAACGATCAGGACAAAGGCACGCCGATTTCGGTGGTGATTCGCAACCGCCTTAAAGAGGCGCGTAAGCGATTTCACGCCAACGATAATATTGCGCAATACATCGAGCCTGGCGAACTTGCTCAGCTGCTAGATGAAGTCGAGCTCAAGATGAAAGGTGTGCTGGAGAGCCTTGTCATTGATACGGTTTCAGACCACAACACCAACGACACTGCGCGGCGTGTTGCCAAAATGTATTTACAAGAAGTGTTTGGTGGGCGCTATGCCGCGCAGCCAAAAATCACAGAGTTTCCAAACGTAGAGCACCTCAGTGAATTGATGATCGTTGGCCCAATTACTGTGCGTAGCGCCTGCAGCCATCATTTTTGTCCAGTGATCGGTAAAGTCTGGATTGGTGTGATGCCGAACGAACATACCAACGTCATTGGCCTGTCCAAATATGCAAGGCTAGCAGAATGGATTATGAGCCGTCCTCAGATTCAGGAAGAGGCCGTAGTGCAGCTGGCTGATTTGATACAAGAAAAGACACAGCCCGATGGGCTTGCTGTGGTCATGAATGCGACGCATTACTGTATGTCTTGGCGTGGTGTAAAAGACCCAGACAGCAGAATGATTAATTCCGTGATGCGCGGTGCTTTTTTGAAAGATGCAAATCTGCGTCGAGAATTTTTGTCTTTAATGCCTAGAGAGAGCTAATCATGCTGGTACGTCTGTTGTATGTTAGTCGGGCGGTAGACCCTGAAGATACTAAAGCGACGCAATCAATTTTAGATTCCGCGCGTGAGCACAATCTCAGTAACGGCATTACCGGTATCCTTTGTTATGGTGGCGGCATCTATTTGCAGGCGATTGAAGGCGGACGCCATCAGGTCAACGAGTTATACGGTTACATCGTTCGCGATCAACGCCACAAAGATGTTGCGCTGCTGCACTACGAGGAAATCACCGAGCGTCGTTTCGGTGGCTGGACGATGGGTCAGGTCAATCTTGCCAAACTCAACACTTCCATCGTGCTGAAGTACTCCGAGAAGCCTGAGTTAGATCCATATTCTGTGTCCGGTGCAGTTTCGCTTGCGTTACTAGAAGAACTCATGCTGACCGCTTCAATTATCGGTAGGGCGTAAAGATAATGGCCAAAGATCATTCACTAGCAGTGCGTTTGTTGCTAAATATTGGGCATGGACTGGATCACATGTTTTTGCTCATTTTTGCGGCGGCTGTTGGTGTGATGGCGCATGACTTCGGGTTTTCAACCTGGGAGGACTTGATGCCATACGGCGTTGGTGCGTTTGTACTCTTTGGCTTGGGCTCGATTCCATCGGGACGGCTAGGAGACTTATGGGGCCGGCGCAGAATGATGATTGTCTTCTTTGTTGGTATTGGCGTGGCGACCTTGCTCGCGTCGCTCGCGCAGACTGCTTGGCAAATGGCGATCGCGTTGACCCTGGTCGGTGCCTTCGCATCGATCTACCATCCGGTCGGCATTCCCTTTTTGGTACAGAAATCCGCGAATCCGGGCTACGCAATTGGCATTAATGGCCTAGCTGGAAACCTGGGCGTTGCGCTGGCAGCGATGTTGACGGGTTTTTTGATTAAGTGGATCGGTTGGCGCGCTGCCTTTGCTGTGCCTGCGCTATTTTCTATTGGATGCGGTGTCTGGTTTGCTTTAGTTTGTCCGCCAGAGGTCGAAGCACCCGCCAAGCGTAAGAGTGGGCCAAAGGTCGCTTTGTCACGCGCGATGGTGGCGCGTGTGCTGGCGGTCATGACGGTGTCTGCCGCAACGGGAAGCGTCATTTTTAATTTCACCACGAACGGAAACAATCAACTGTTTGCCGAACGGTTTCAGGGTGTGCTTGAAGATCCAGCGATGCTGGGCATTCTGCTGGCGATTATTTATACCGTCGCTTCCATTATGCAGGTTGTTGTTGGAAAGTTATTAGACAAATATTCGCTGCGACCAATTTTCCTAGGCATCGTGTTGTTGCAAATCCCCTTGTTTGTGCTGGCGGCGTATGCGCAGGGTTGGTGGTTGTTTGCTGCGATGTTGGGCGTCATGGTTTTTATATTTGGCGCAGTACCCTTTGTCGATGTCATGATCGTGCGTTACGTTGATGATCGTATGCGTTCACGTGTTGCAGGGATTCGACTCTCCATTTCTCTGGGGCTGAGCTCGATCGCTGTCTGGGCACTTGGCCCTGCGGTGAAGGGCTGGGGCTTTGAATCGCTGCTCTTAATCATGGCGGGCTTTGCAACGTGTACTGCTATTGTGGTGCTGTTCTTACCTGCCGACACGGATGGACAGGCGGAGCCAGCATGAAGATTGAGCGCCTGCCTGCAGAGCAGTTAAACGCCTGTATGGCTACCATCTCCGACTGGAAGTACGACTCGTTAAATGGTGGCAGTATCAACCGAAAGTGGGTCTTCCAGGATTTTGCGCAAGCCTTCGCTTTTATGACGCGTGTCGCGTTCCTCGCGCATGAAGCAGACCACCACCCCGAGTGGAGCAATGTATACAACAGGGTGGAGATCACCCTGCGTACCCATGATGCGGATGGGCTGTCGATTAAAGATATCGACCTAGCGAAACGTATTGATCAGATCTGATCAAGATTGTTGCGGATATCCAGAGCGCGTTGCTGCAGACTGGTTGTGGTTTCCGCATCCATTTTTTCAATTTGTCGATAGACCATGCCAAGCCGGTGGTTGCCAGAGAGCGCTTCGGTATTTCGTATAAAGAAGTCCCAATAAAGCGCATTGAAGGGGCAGGCGCGCTCGCCGACTCGCAATTTCTTGTCGTAGTGACACCCTTTGCAGTAGTCCCCCATGCGGTCGATATAGGCCGCGCTCGAGACATAGGGTTTGGTTGCCAACAAGCCCGCGTCAGCAAACTGACTCATGCCAATTGTGTTTGGAAGTTCAACCCACTCAAAGGCATCGATATAAATACCCAAATACCAGCGGTGTAGTGCTGAAGGCTCGATGCCTGCCAGCAGCGCAAAGTTTCCGGTAATCATTAAGCGTTGGATATGATGCGCGTAGGCATGCTCGAGGGACTGTCCTACGGCTTTGGATACACATTGCATCTTGGTTTTTCCGGTCCAAAACCAAGCGGGCAGCGACGTGTCATGCGCGAAGTGATTCGAGTCTTGGTACGCTGGCATGCGAAACCAATAGACGCCTCGGATGTATTCGCGCCAGCCCAAAATTTGACGGATAAACCCCTCTGCCGTGGCGATGCTAATGCGCTCTTGCCGCCACGCAGTCTCGGCTCTTGTTACCACCTCTTTGGGGCTGAGCATTTTGACGTTCAGGGCAAAAGACAGTAACGAGTGAAACATCCGCCAGCTCTGCGTACTCATTGCATCTTGAAATTCACCGAAATGAGGCAGTACGTCTGAGATGAAGCGCTCTAGATCGTCGAGCGCCTCTTCGCGATTTGCCGGCCAGCGAAAAGCCGTGAGCTGTGGTTCACCAAAGCTTGCGACGCCTGCTGCCTGAATTTCTGCCCAGAGTGATGAATGATCGTGTCGGCGTGTGTGGTCGACGGGCTCGGGAGGTGTGCCGTTCCAAAGTTTTCGATTGTCGTGATCAAAGTTCCATTGACCGCCTTCTGGTTTTTTGGCTGCATCGATCAACACACGATGTTTGACACGCATCTGCCGATAAAACCGCTCCATCAGCCATTGCTTTTGCGTTTTGAATAGCTCCGCTGTCTCGAGTCGTTCTGTATAGAAATGTTCACTCGACACCATCTCACAGGGAATCGACAAGTCCTT
>CAMCWG010000244.1 GCA_945882005.1 Bordetella parapertussis | reverse complement strand
AGCATCAAAGGTACATTTTGCCACGACAGAGGCATTCCCACCCAGAACGGTCGTCAGGGACGATCTAGGCCGTCGACAGGAGGGGCAGTCGGACCTCAATTTGCAGTCCGCCCGCTGGGCTCTGACCTAGGGTCAGGGTGCCCATGTGTGCGCGCACAACTGAATCGACAAGCGACAGGCCAAGACCCACGTTCCCGGACCGTGTGCGGGCCTCGTCGAGCCGGACAAAAGGCTTGAGCGCCTCTGTGCGCAGTGCTTCTGGAATACCAGGGCCATGATCTGTTACGGAGAGCACAGCGACTTTGGCCTCTGCGATGAGCCGAACCTCGACAGGAGGGGCGCCGTGATGCAGCGCGTTGCCAATAAGATTGTCCAATAGCCGCGACAGTGCGACCTGATCAGCTCGGATTGATGCCCGGGCGGGTACACCGACAAGCAGTATGTCTTTGCCTGCTTGCTGCCATGTGGAGATGCGCTCACGCAACCATTGATCTAAAGAAAATATCGTAAAGCGATAGGACTCTAAGTCGGTACCCCGCAGGTAATGAATGAACTGATCCACGATATGTTGCATATCCTGTAGGTCATTGCGCATACCCTCTTTAAGGGTGGGTTCCTCCGACATTTCTACCCGCAGCCACATGCGCGACAGCGGTGCTTTCAAGTCATGCGGCAATCCAGCCAACAGCGTTCGTTTGGTTGACTCCGACAGGCGTAAGGCCGTCAGCATCGCGTTAAAACGCTCGCCTAACACCCGCAACTCAGTTGGCCCGGTCGGATCAACGGGCGCGGGTGTGCCGGCTGCGAGTTTGTCTGTTGCTTGCATTAACCGTGTGATGGGTCTCGTGACATGCCAGGAAAAGAGCACGCCAATGAGCATAATGACCAGTAGGCCAATCAGCCAGTAAGCAATGAGCGAACTCGCAAGTGGTGGCTTGAGCTGTTCAAGCGGAATGACGAGCCAGTCCCGCAGGCGCCCAGGCACGGGGTCGGTCAGCTGAGGCAGCGAGATATAAAGCTCAGGGGGCTGCCCGTACGACACGGCAACGCGACTGTCGCCACTCAGGCGTTCATTCAGACTTTCTAATAGGCTGTTGATGCTTCGATCACTTGCGCTGCGTGCACGCTCGCCTTGCGCGCTATCGTTTGCCGTAGGATCTGAATCGGGCGGCGCGCGGTTGGTGAGTCGCCGTGCGCCAGTCTGTGTATTCGCTTGCTTTTCTTGGACAGGTTGGATGCGTACCGATTCTGCGCTCGCGGGAGTTGGCTGACGCAAAAGTCTCACATCATTTGGAAGTGGACGCGACCAAAGCCGCCATTGGCCTTCTGAGGCTTGTCTGACGAACTCTGCCCGGTCAGCGGGCGCTGCATGTTCCATCGAGAAATGTAGTGCGCGGATGGTGGTCGCAATCAGATCCAGCGCTACGGCCTGTGCATGATCCCGTTGGTACAGCGACGCCAAATAGAGCGTTGCAAACTGACCAGCGACTACGCTCGCAAGCAGCAGGGCAATTAAGCGGGCGCGCAGTGATTGCGGCACCAGTGGCGGAGTGTTCTTCAAGGTGAAAAGCGGTAACCGGTGCCCCAGACGGTCTGGATCCATCGGGGCTGTTTGGGATCGTCTTCGAGTGCACGCCTGAGGCGCAGAATTGCGATGTCGATCGCTCGGTCGCTGCGTTCACCTGCCTCATCGTCGCGCGCAAGCGTCATGAGTCGTTCGCGCGAGAGTGGTTTCCCCGCGCTTTGCAGCAGTGCCTCTAAGAGATTGATCTCCCCGCCGGTCAGTTTGACAACTTGGTTATGTTTGCGCAGCTGGCGCATGACGGGATCGAAAACAAAATCACCAAACGTAATGGGTGTATGACGTTTACTGGAAGATGAGCCGCCTTTGCGTCGTAACACCGCTTGAACGCGGGCGAGTAATTCCCTGGGATCGAAAGGCTTACCGACGTAGTCGTCGGCACCGGCTTCCAGACCAATGATGCGATCGACCGACTCGTCGCGTGCGGTAAGAAGAATCACGGGGATGTCTTCGCCTTGTGCTCTGAGCGCACGTAAGGCCTCGGCGCCATCGCCACCCGGCATCATGCGATCCAGCACAAGGAGTTCGGGCGCAAAGCGTTCAATCAAGGCGTTAAGGTTACGTGCGTCTGGTGCGAGCAGCGTATCGAAGCCATATTTATTGAGGTAGTCGGCTAATAGCTGACGCAAAGCAGGATCGTCATCGACCACCAAAATTTTGGTACGCACCTCGGACATGATTCGCAATTCCCTTTTTTCTGTAGTGTGCAGCGTCCTGACCGTTTGAGCAAGTGTATCCACTACAATCTCGTTATGTCGTTGCTCACGTTTTTCTATGTCTAAGTCGCACACCTTTGCGGCCGATTCCGTCTCAAAGAAGAGCGCACGGCGTGTGCTCGCCAGTGTATTTGGCTATGAATCCTTTCGGGGTGACCAGGAAGCCATCGTTGAGCGTGTCATTGACGGGGGCGATGCGCTCGTCTTGATGCCAACCGGAGGGGGAAAGTCTCTCTGTTATCAAGTACCTGCGCTAGTGCGTTCGGGCACGGGGATCGTCATTTCGCCCCTCATCGCCCTGATGCAAGATCAAGTGGACGCCTTGACCGAGCTTGGCGTTCGCGCAGCTTATTTAAATTCAACGCAGGATTGGCAAGTATCGCGTGACGTCGAGCAAGCGTTCCTGCGCGGTGAGTTCGACCTGCTCTATGTCGCACCAGAAAGACTTCTGACGGAGCGCTGCATGCAGTTACTGGAGCGTGGTCAGATCGCCTTGTTTGCGATTGATGAGGCGCACTGCGTCTCGCAATGGGGACACGATTTCCGCCCCGAGTATCTCGGTTTGTCGATGCTGCATGAGCGCTGGCCTGATGTGCCGCGCATCGCTCTGACTGCGACCGCAACCGATGTCACGCGGCGCGAAATCGTTGAGCGCTTGGCGCTGACGGATGCCAGCCATTTTGTCGCGAGCTTCGATCGACCCAATGTGCGTTACCACATTGTTGAAAAGCAGGATGTGCGCAAACAGTTATTGCAATTGCTGCGCGAGGAGCATCGCGGAGACTGCGGCATCGTCTATTGTCTGTCTCGCAATAAGGTGGATGACACCGCAGCCTATTTGTGCAGCCAAGGAATACAAGCGTTGCCGTATCACGCCGGTCTGGGAACGGCGGTGCGTGCACAAAATCAGTCGCGGTTTTTACGTGAAGATGGGCTGGTGATGGTTGCGACCATTGCCTTCGGCATGGGAATCGACAAGCCGGACGTAAGGTTTGTGGCACATATTGATATGCCGAAGTCTGTGGAAGGCTATTACCAGGAGACTGGCAGAGCCGGTCGTGATGGCTTGCCTGCAACGGCCTGGCTGGCTTATGGGCTGCAGGATGTCGTCCAGCAGCGCCGCATGATTGATGAGTCAACGGGCGACGACGCCTTTCGCCGCCGCCTCGGCAGCCAGCTCGAGGCGATGCTGGGGCTTTGTGAAACCATCTCTTGTCGACGTGTGGGTTTGCTTCAATATTTTGGTCAGACGATTACTGCGTGTGGCAATTGTGACAACTGCCTCACGCCGCCTCAAGCATGGGATGGAACGGTTGCGGCACAGAAGATGCTGTCTGCCATCTACCGTCTCTGGAAAGAACGCGGACAGCGCTATGGCGCGGGGCATTTGATTGATGTCTTGCGTGGCAAAAAAACGCCCCGTGTACTGGAACACGATCACCAGGAGCTTTCAGTCTTTGGGATCGGTGCGGATATTTCCGAGCAGGGATGGCGAAGCGTGCTTCGGCAATTACTTGCGCAAGGGCTGTTGATGGTCGACCAAGAGGGCTACGGCACGTTGGCGCTAACAGACGCGAGTCGCGCTGTACTCAAAGGCGAGCGTACGCTCATGCTGCGGCGTGAAACCGATCGCCCAGTGCGCCCGACCACTTCCCGCAGCAAAGCCGCAGCGCCTGATTTACCTGCCGTAGCTCAACCCATTTTCGAGGCGCTACGCGCGTGGCGTGCTGAAATTGCGCGCAGCCATGGCGTACCCGCCTATGTCATTTTTCACGATGCCACGCTTAAAGAGATCGCACTGGCACGACCGAACGATTTAGAGTCGTTAGCCCATGTCAACGGTGTGGGTGCGCGCAAGCTCGAGTCTTATGGACAGTCGATTCTGGCCCGCATTGAGGCCTTCGATCACGCGTGATCCGCTCTGTATGAAACCGGACCCTTAATTAAATAGCGGGCCGTCGCCAGAGCCAGGTTTGGGAGGCGTGAGCCCAAGGTGTCGCCAAGTCGTTTGCGTTGCCATCCGACCGCGCGGGGTGCGTTGCAGATAGCCGTGCTGGATCAAGTAGGGTTCAATGACATCCTCGATGGTGTCACGCTCTTC
>CAMCWG010000243.1 GCA_945882005.1 Bordetella parapertussis | reverse complement strand
TGCTGCCGACACGGATGAAGAAGCGCGTTACTTGTTTACGACGCACCAACAACATGCAACGCGCATGCGACGCAACACACGTGGTCAATTGCCTCCGCCTATCGACGACATCGAGAGCTTTTGGACGCCCTACGAAAAAGCGTCTGTCTCCGAGCAGTTGTCCTGTTCTGTTGTTGGTTCCCCAGAAACGGTCAGACGCGGACTGCAGGACTTAGTCGAGAAAACGGGTGCGGATGAGCTCATCATGGCCGGACAAATTTTTGACCACAAGGCGCGCCTGAGATCTTTTGAAATCGCAGCAGAAGCGGCCCGCGACGTACAAATACCCACGGCACTTGCCGCTTGAAGCTCGCTGCGATGGGGTTACCCGGCTGGCTGATTTTGATGGGCGCACTCACTGCGATTGGCCCGATCTCTATCGACATGTATTTGCCAGCCTTCCCGGAAATCGCCCGGGGGCTCTCCACAACAAGCAATGAAGTCGAGCGCACCCTCGCCGCCTACTTGATCGGGATGGCGAGTGCTCAGCTAATTTATGGTCCTTTGGCAGATCGCTTTGGCCGTAAACCTCCGCTATATGGCGCGCTCGTGCTCTACATCCTCGCCTCGGCGGCCTGTGCCTTTGCCCCGAGTGTCGAATTTCTAACGATCAGCCGAGTAGCCCAAGCCATGGGTGGAGCGGCCGGGATGGTGATTTCACGCGCAGTCGTGCGCGATCACTACAACACTCAAGAAGCTGCACGTGCGCTATCCATGTTGATGCTGGTTATGGGGGTCGCCCCCATCTTGGCACCAATCCTGGGCTCCCAAGTTCTGGCTCTTGCAGGGTGGAGAGGCATCTTTGCGGTCATCACCTTAATTGGACTCGTGTTGCTAGTGACGGTTTGGAAGGTAATGACCGAAAGCCTGCCACCTCAAAACAAAATAATGCTTAGTTGGGGCAATATTTTGCGGACCTATGCTGGATTGCTGCGCCACAAGCGCTTTGCAGCGTTCGCGTTCTCGGGCGGCATGGGATCTGCAACACTGTTCGGCTACATCGTTGCCTCCCCCAGATTATTTATTGAACACTTTGGAGTGAGTCCCCAAACATATGGCCTGCTCTTCGGCATCAACGCTTGCAGTCTGATTTTAGGCTCGCAAGTTAGCGCCCGCTTACTGAATTGTCACCGACCCGAAAAACTGCTGCCCTGGGCACTCGCCTTGATGATGTCTGCCGGTGTCGCTGCACTCTCGCTCACGCTATCAGGCCTAGCCACCCTGCCCGCCATAATGGGTTGCATGATGTGTTTTATGTTCAGCCAGGGCTTTGTCGGTCCAAATTCGGCTGCCATGGCACTTTCGGACCAGGGGCGCCAGTTGGGCTCTGCCTCGGCCATGATGGGTACAATCACGATCTCTTGTGGGGCTCTGGCCGGCATGACAGTCAGCCTCCTCACTGCGCCTGGCCCGTTGCCTTTGGCGCTGATCATGGGGGGATGCACCTCCATGGCGTGCTTGCTCGGTGCCCTCGCAAGAAAAACCGTCCGAGCGGTTTGATTTAAACCCCCGTTTCGTATTAGAATGTCAGACTTGATGTAAAAATCTGACCAAACAGGGTCGAACAAACAATAGGTGTAGCCATGGCACGTGTATGCCAAGTGACCGGAAAAAAGCCCATGGTGGGCAACAATGTTTCTCACGCTAACAACAAAACCAAGCGTCGCTTCCTGCCAAATCTGCAGTCGCGTCGTTTCTGGGTTGAGAGCGAAAACCGTTGGGTACGCCTGCGCGTGACCACGAATGCGATCCGCACAATCGACAAGAATGGCATCGATGCTGTTCTGGCTGATCTTCGCGCACGCGGCGAAGTCGCTTAAAGGAGACCATCATGGCAAAAGGTGCACGCGAAAAAATCAAGCTTGAGTCCAGCGCTGGAACAGGCCATTTCTACACAACTACAAAGAACAAGCGCAACATGCCCGAGAAAATGCTGATCAAGAAATTTGATCCAGTTGCTCGTAAGCACGTTGACTACAAAGAAACCAAGCTCAAGTAATTAGAGCCCTCGGTCCGGTTTCTACTCCAACAGCCTCGCCTAGCGAGGCTGTTTGTTTTTATGGCCGCTTTTTGTGTCTGCTTTATGTCGCCAGGACTCGGCTTTCGCTAGGGCGCGGCGAGCGTACCGCCCTATAATGTCGCCTAGATCGACGCATTGTGCGTCTCACCTCTTTTTGGCTGTATTCATGCAGGAACGCTACCAACCTAACGCCGTCGAAGCGGCTGCCCACGCAAACTGGGATTCTCGTGACGCTTACCTCGTAACCGAGGGCGCAAAAAACGCAGCTGGAGAACCGAAACCCAAGTTTTATGCTTGCTCGATGCTGCCCTACCCAAGCGGTAAGTTGCACATGGGTCATGTTCGCAACTACACCATCAACGACATGATGGCGCGGCAACTACGCATGCGTGGCTACAACGTCCTGATGCCAATGGGTTGGGATGCCTTTGGCATGCCGGCTGAAAACGCAGCCATCAAATCTAAGGTCCCACCTGCAAAGTGGACGTACGACAACATCGCTTACATGAAGAAGCAAATGAAAGCGATGGGGTTGGCGATCGACTGGTCTCGCGAAATGTGTGCGTGCGATCCCAAGTACTACAAATGGAACCAGTGGCTCTTTCTAAAGATGCTAGAAAAAGGCATTGCCTACCGCAAGACGCAGGTTGTGAACTGGGACCCCGTTGACAACACGGTCTTGGCAAACGAGCAGGTCATCGATGGTCGTGGTTGGCGCTCTGGCGCCCCTGTCGAGAAGCGTGAAATTCCAGGCTACTACCTTCGCATCACCGACTACGCCAGTGAATTGCTCGACCAAGTACAAACAGGCTTAGAGGGATGGCCGGATCGTGTACGCGCCATGCAAGAAAACTGGATCGGTAAAAGCGAAGGCGTACGTTTTGCGTTTACGCATGCCATCAAGGATTCGACAGGTCAGTTGATCCAGGACGGCAAGATGTTTGTCTTTACGACGCGTGCCGATACGATCATGGGTGTTACGTTCTGCGCTGTTGCACCAGAGCATCCTCTGGCAACGCATGCGGCCAGCACCAACCCTGAACTGGCTGCGTTCATCGAACAGTGCAAGCGAGGCGGTACAACTGAAGCCGAACTCGCCACGCGCGAAAAAGAAGGCCTGGATACCGGCCTGACCGTCACCCACCCGCTGACAGGCAAACAAGTTGCACTCTGGGTAGGCAACTATGTCTTGATGAGCTACGGCGACGGTGCAGTGATGGGCGTGCCTGCGCACGACGAGCGCGACTTTGCGTTTGCCAACAAATACGACATCGCCATCACACAGGTTGTACAGGTAGGCGACAAAGCGTTCGACAACAAAGTTTGGCACGAATCCTACGCTGACAAACAATCAGGTCACTTGATCAACTCTGGTGAATACAACGGTCTGACCTTCGCACAAGCCATTGATGCGATCTCGGGCAAGCTCGAGGCTCTTGGCCTGGGCACGCGTCAGACTACTTGGCGCTTGCGTGACTGGGGTATCTCAAGACAACGATACTGGGGCACACCGATTCCCATTATCCATTGCCAAGACTGCGGTGCGGTGCCTGTTCCGGAAAAAGACCTACCTGTCGTACTGCCAGAAGATCTTATTCCCGACGGGAGCGGCAACCCTTTGGCCAAACATGAAGGCTTCTTGTCTTGTCACTGTCCAAAGTGCGGCAAGGCGGCAAAGCGCGAGACCGATACGATGGATACCTTCATCGACTCGTCCTGGTATTTCATGCGCTACACCTCGCCCGGTAACGACCAGCAAATGGTCGATGCGCGCAATGACTACTGGATGCCGATGGATCAGTACATTGGTGGCATCGAGCACGCTGTGTTGCACTTGCTCTATGCGCGCTTCTGGACGCGGGTCATGCGCGATTTAGGCTTGGTTAAATTCGACGAGCCCTTCACCAAGTTGCTTTGCCAGGGCATGGTCTTAAATCACATTTATTCTGCCAAGAACGAGAAAGGTGGGGTTGAGTACTTTTGGCCTGAAGAAGTCGAAAACGTTTACGACGCTAAAGGCGCCATCACTGGAGCCAAGCTCAAAAGCAATGGCCGCGACATCACCTATGGTGGTGTGGGTACGATGTCGAAATCAAAAAATAACGGTGTCGATCCACAATCTTTAATCGACACACAGGGTGCGGACACGGCCCGTCTGTTTGTCATGTTCACGAGCCCGCCTGAGCAAACACTCGAATGGTCGGACTCGGGCGTAGAAGGGTCGAATCGCTTTTTGCGACGGCTCTGGTCACTCTGCGTGCAGAAGCAAGCGGAGGTGATTGCCGGTCTAAAAGCACCTGTGACCGACTGGTCAGCGGCAAGTAATGACATTAAAAAGCTTCG
>CAMCWG010000242.1 GCA_945882005.1 Bordetella parapertussis | reverse complement strand
TGCAATTCACTTCATAAAAGTCGGGAAATTCCAGTTTTGGGAGCCCTCTTACGCGCGCATACCGCAGTCTTTAGCCTGACGCGCCTCAAACTGCATGCAGCGCTCGTCATGTTTAAACCCACGTATACCACCCCGCACTGTACCGGGCTCACAGCTGCGGTACAGATCTCGCCAAGACTCAGGCATCTGATCGCTATCTGGTGGCGCAATCCAAAGCCGGTATAGCAATCTTTTTTTAGCTGGATCTTCATGATCCACGAACTCAGTACGCGAGTGCAGCGTCACATGGCTGCTAATGATCTGCACATCACCGGGCTCAAGCCACATCTCGTAAGCGACATCGGGGCGACGCATCACTTGATCGAACTGCTCCAACGCGGCGAATTGCTCGGGCTTTAACTGTGGCGCACCTTCAATTTTTTGCGCACTGCGCACGCGATTCCAGTTCCAACGGCCAAACCACTTGCCTTTGCATTCTGAAAAAATCGGCATCACCACATAAGGGCCCTCGTCGGGCGCCTGCTCGCCTTGACGACTAAACGCAATGGGTTCGTACAACCATTTAACTTGGTCTGGATATTCACGCACCATCACGTCGTGTCCAGCCATCGAGCTACTGATAATTGTCTTGCCGCCAAATACCGCTTTGTTAAAACAGCTCAGAAAAATGATGTCAGATGAGTCTGTATGAAAGTCTAGATCTGCATTCGAGGAATAGCCCCTGCCCGTACCGGTTCGGTAATCCATTCCTGCATTACGTACGGCAGAGATGTATTGCGTCTCTTTACCTTGTGGTCTTGGCACGCCTGAATGCAATCCCAAGCCCCATGTCAAAATCTCAAACTGATACGCAGTGAGTTCTTCTCGTGGCAGACCTTTGATCAAAGCGACTCCGCGCCCGCGCTTGACCTCTTCTAACGCAGCCGACAGGATCTGTAATGTTTTGCTCCATGCAAAATCAGCGGGACGATAGTCGAACAGTGTTTTATTGGGATCAGCGAGGGCGGTAACTGTTCGCACCATTTCCTGACGCGTCTCGTCGTCAACCCTAAAAATCCACCGCTGATCGTTCTGCAGATCAGCAGTGCGCCAATTTGAAGGGTGTTGTAAGGAAAGCATATCATCGCTCCTACTTTTTGATTATCCGATACTCGAAACTAAACCGCCAACATTCCACTAGCACCCAGCAAAGCCCCAATCCCGAGTAACCAAAACATATTGATTTTGGTGCGCCACACAATAAGCGCCACCACAGCCGTCAACACCCATAGCGGCCAGTCGTGCACACCATCAGTATTCGCAGTGGCCAGCAACCAACCAGACGCCACCATCAGCGACGTCACGATCGGCCCCATACCCTGCTTAAAGGCACGTACGGCGCGTAAATCTTTATTGCGGTGCACCCAGCTTGCAGTAATAAAAATCAACGTCGAACTCGGCACCAAAATCCCGATCATGCTGATTGTCGCTGCAAACAGAGCTGGGCCGAAACCGCCTGCATTCAAACCGATATTCCAGCCAATCAAGGCCACGAATAAAACGTTTGGTCCCGGCGCCCCCTGTGCGATCACGACTGACGCACTGAACTGTGCATCGGTTAACCATTGCTCCTGGGTGACAAGGTGATGATGTATTTCAGGCAACATCACCAGCGGGCCGCCGACGGACGTCAACGAGAATTGCAGGAAATATCTTAAGAGATCAACCCAGTCCGACCACTGCATCACAATGCTGATTAGCGGGTTCATGGCTTTGCCTTCTTCGCGGCATCTTTAAGCTTAAGGTACGCGATCACACAGCCAATACCACCCAGCCCCAGCAAGACGTACGTCATCCGCCATTGCAATAACGCCGTACCGACAAAGCTCGCGATACCCAATATCGCACACAGTACGGGGCCTAAGATATTATTTTTTAACCCTGACAACAACTTGATGCCGGTTGCAGTAATCAGACCTGCAGCAACAGCGCCCATGCCACGCAAGGCTGCAATCACTTCCGGGTGGTGTCCAAAAAATGTGTACGCGACCGCCAACAACAGTACGATCACAGACGGCATGGCGAACATGCCCACCACCGCAGCGACCGCTCCACGCCAACCAAAGTAGCGTGAACCAACAATGACAGCGATGTTCAAAGCAGGCGGGCCGGGCATGGTGCGCGCGACCGCCCACTCTTCAATGAACTCTGCGCGGGTGAGCCATTTTTTCTTTTCAACCATCTCGCGCTCAATAAACGCGAGTACGCCGCCAAAGCCCTGAATGGCTAAGAGGCTAAAGGTAACAAACACCTCGCGTATCGACTGCGGACGAGGCCTTTCCAACGAAGTCATGCTGCTTTGCTTCCAACGATTAATTGCGTAAGGCCTTCAAGACACGTTGTCCGGCGCGGCCATCTACGGGCATGCCCACTTTAGCCTGAAAATCACTGATTGCCTTACGCGATACGGCACCGATTAAGCCATCGACTTCGCCGACGTCATACCCGCGTTTAATCAACAGCTGCTGAATCTCGCGACGCTCCGCACGACTTGTGCCCGCATCCTCCGTGGGCCAAGGCGTCTTGAATACGCCCCCGCCACCGATACGGTCTGCTAAGTGCGCAATCGACAGGCCATAGGATTCCGCCGCGTTATAGCTATAGATCGCGTCGAAATTACGGAACACTAAAAACGCTGGCCCTTTCGGACCCGACGGTAACAATAACGCCGCTTGCGTTGCATCCGTTACACCGGCACCCTTAGCGCGCGCTGCATCAATAGGCTTGATACCTGCAGCCGTCCATTGCGACAAAGGCTGCTTGGTGCGTCGACCCGAAGGGCCCGCGTAGTCCGCCGGGATCTTGACCTCGTAACCCCAGGCCTGACCCTTTACCCATCCCGCTTTCTGCAGGAAGTTAGCTGTTGAACCCAAGGCATCTGGCACAGAGTTCACGATGTCACGCTTACCATCACCATCAAAATCAACGGCTAATCGTTGATAGGTTGTCGGCATGAACTGAGTTTGACCAAACGCCCCAGCCCAAGAGCCCACCAACGCCTCAGGCGCAATATCGCCACTTTGCAAGATACGCAACGTAGCGAGGAGCTCGCCCTTGAAGAACGCCTGTCGCTTATTCGCACAGACCAGCGTGACCAGTGACCGCACCAGCTCGCGCTTACCTTGTATCCGACCGTAATTGGACTCAACACCCCAGACGGCCACAATTACACGTGCATCAACACCATACTGTTGCTCGGCCCGCTGCAACACCTCAGACCATTTTTTTTGCATGGCACGACCATCGTCGACCCGCTCCTGATCAACAAGGCCAGCGACATAATCCCAAATCGCGGTACGGAACTCCGGCTGAAAATCAAACGCCTTCAATACGTCAGGATCAGGCTCAACACCCTTGGTTGCGCTATCAAACGTTTTGGCGGTGATGCCTTGCGCTAATACTTCTTTGCGTAAGCCCGACACGCACGCATCAATGTTTTGAGCCTGACTGGCGCCAGCGAACAAAGCCAGACCACTAAGCAAACTAGCAGCAAGAGATTTCGAAGTCCGCATGCCCGTTACCCGCGACGCATTTTGGCCATCAACGCCGTGACGTCGGAGGCTGAATGCTTTTCCAGCGAGAGCAACACTTGCAGCAGTTGCGCAACGACAGCGGGGTCTTGTCCCTCAGCATTGTGACGATACTTCGCTATGATGTCCTCGTCCGATGCCGGATTCTCTGGCTCACCCTTGGCAAGCGGCACGTCCACGTTATACGTAGCACCTTTTGTTGTCTTCAACACGACAGAGGCGCCGCGGCTTGCTGGGTATGCTTTCGCCCATTTATCGTCAAGCGTCGCATTGATACGGCTTGCCAAGCCCTGAATCTCTTTATTCGCAACCACCGCTTGCACGTAGCGATCTTCGCCCACATCGCCATAATAAGCAGCCATCGCGACCGAGTACGCAAGGCTAAATTTTGCACCTTCGGCTGAATCAGGGATTTCCTTTGCGCCGCAGAAACTAATCGCGACAGGATAGGTTGCGATATCGACAGATTCAATGTCTGCAAACTTAAGTTGCTGCTTACGCATGATCTCTTGCACACCATCTACGGTGGGATGCACGTGACGACAGGCTGCATGCAGTTTGATGTACTGATCATGCAAATAGAAATGAGACCCGAGTCCTTCAAACAAGGCGTCGAGCTTGACCTCATCGGCCATCGCCTTGAACAATCCCTTCTGCCCTTCAAGCGCCGTCACGGGTCCGTTCGCGCCGCGCTTGGCCAAGTCCACCGACAACACGCCCGCCATCGCCGCTTTACCTGGATGCAAGGGCTTGACCATCGCACCTTCCGTCAAAATCTGTAGCAAACCAGCGCCTTGCAGTGCCGCGATCGACATCGCGCTGGCCATCTGCTCTTTGTTCAAACCGCCA
>CAMCWG010000241.1 GCA_945882005.1 Bordetella parapertussis | reverse complement strand
AGGCGTCCGGATATTCTGGTGGATGACGCGTTGATTCAAGCCTTCTATGACCGCTTGTTACCGGCCGATATTCATCAAACGGCAACGTTTGAGCACTGGTTTAAAGGTTTGTCGGGGGACCAGGCGAGTAAGTGGCTTCTGACAAAAGACGCGCTCATGCGTCATGAGGCCGCTGGCGTCACCACGGAAGTCTTCCCTAAGTTTTTTGAATGGCAGGGTGTACGTCTGGCGGTCGATTATCACTTTGAGCCGGGCTCGCCCAAAGATGGCTTGACGGTAACCGTTCCACTGTACTTCCTGAACCAAGTTGATGCCGCACGCTGTGAATGGCTTGTGCCCGGTATGGTCAAAGAAAAAGTACAGTTGCTGCTGAAGTCTCTTCCGCAAAAAATCCGACGACATTGCGTACCACTCCCCGACTATGCAAGTGGGTTCTATGAGCGTTGGTATGAGCGCCTCGATCAACCCGGCTGCAGTTTGATTGACGGCATCATTCAAGATATGTGGACGCAATTGAAGATCCGTCCCCTCCAGACGGACTTCAAGCTTGAAACACTGCCTGCCCATTTGTTTATGGCGTTTAAAGTCATCGATGAGCACGGGCGCATGTTGGCCGCAGGGCGCAATCTGGCTCAGATTCGTGCGGAGCTCGGGAAACAGGCGCAGGCAACCTTTCAGCAATTGGCGAATCGCGATCAAGCAGTCGCGAACGTCTTGGCGCAAGATGAGATCACCGACTGGAGTTTTGGCGCTCTGCCCGAGCTGATGGAGATTCGACGCAAAGGCCAAACGGTTGTGGGCTACCCCGCACTAGTTGATCGCGGCGCGACCTGCGCACTGGATGTGTTTGATGATCCGCAGGTTGCCTTGCACGCGCATCAGCGCGGTTTGGTGCGGCTCTTCAAGATTGCCTTGCGAGAGCAAGTTAAGTTTCTTGAAAAAAATTTACATGATCTGACGCGTTTAAGTATGTTGTATTTGCCGTTGGGGTCGCAAGAGAAGTTAAGAGATCAGATTATTGACTGTGCCGTCGAGCGCGCCTGTTTGACTGAGCCGTGGCCTGCAGATGCTGAGTCTTTTGATGCGCGCCGCCAAGAAGGTCGTGCCAAGCTTGGTTTGTTAGCCCAGGAAGTTGCGCGTCTTGCGGGAGCAGTCTTGACCGAGTGGGCTGCTTTACAACGTAAATTACCGCAAGCGAAGGCGCATGCAGGCACCTATCAAGATGTGCAAAATCAGAGCCAACAATTGGTCCCGTCAGATTTTGTGGCGCGCATTCCTTATGCGCAGCTTGGCCATGTGCCGCGGTATCTAAAGGCCGCAATCGCAAGAATCGATAAGTTACGTGCAGATCCAGCGCGCGATGCAAAGTTGATGGCAGAGATGGCGCCGATGCTGAGCCAATACATCCGAGCTCGCAGTGCACTAAAAGGGGCTGAAGATAAACGGATGGACGAGTTCTACTGGATGCTCGAGGAGCTGCGGGTCGCGCTTTTTGCGCAGGAGCTTCGCACACCCATGCCCGTCTCAGTCAAGAGGCTACAAAAGGCGTGGGAAGCGATGCAGCGCTAGTTTTATAACGCAATGAACAGGTAAAGCGCGAGCGCGATTAACGAGAACTTTGTGACTTTGTATAACGGCCTATTCGCCTTTTTAAAGGCGCGACGTTTTTGATCCAGTAGCCAATGGTAATGCGTCAGTTTGTTGATCAGCCCGGTTTGGTCACTATCAGCATTCGGTGAGCTTGCCGCCGACATGGCAACCCGGCCAAACCAGTGATTGAAGGCGGTGACCCAAGCCCATTTCGTTGGTCGCTCGACATCGCAAAACAAAATGATGCGATTGTCGGGGCTACGGTTATAGGCGTCGTGCACATAGGTTTCATCAAAAATAACCCCTTTGCCGTCACGCCAGCTGTGACGGAGGCCATCCACATCGATGTAGCACAGGTCGCTATTGGGCGTGGCGAGCCCTAAGTGGTAGCGCAAGGAGCCCGCAAATGGGTCGCGATGGGGATTGAGTTGCCCTCCAGGTGGAAGCTCTGCGAACATCGCGGCTTTTACGCTCGGGATCTGGTTGAGTAGGGCGACCGTTTTGGGACAGAGTGTTTCGGCTGACGGGTGACGTGCGTCATACCATTTCAAATAAAAACGCTTCCAACCGTACTTGAAGAACGAGTTAAAACCAATGTCGTTGTGCAATTCTGGTGCTTTGATTTGCTGCAAGTGATTTAAGTGCAGGGCCTCGTCCCGAATGCTCTCCCAGCTGTCTTCCAGAAGCTTGAGCTCTGGCATCGTGTGGTTAGGGATATACGGAGTGGTCGGCACTCGCGAGTTTAAGATCATTAGCGTGTTGATCGGCGCCAACAGGATGGAATGGTCTAGAAGTTGTCTGCCTAAAGGCAGTCGGACGCGGCCCCGAAAGTGGGCAAATAAGATCGATCCAATCCAGCCTATCAAAACGATCCATTTCATTCTGCTTTCCTATTTAAAACCAATGGTCACAAGAGGGTTCAAATACTAAGTATCACTCAATAAAAAACGGTCTGAGCGAGTCCGAAAAAGGTACAATGGCGGTATGCAATCTCACGCTCAGTCCCCTTCGCAGACACAACCTTTTGTGCACCTGCGCCTTCACTCCGAATTCTCGGTCGTGGACGGGACAGTGCGTATTCCAGACTTGATCGAGCGCGTCGCCGAACTAGGACAACCTGGCGTGGCACTGACCGATCTATCGAACGTCTTCGGGCTCATCAAATTTTACAAGGCTGCCCGATCCGCTGGCATCAAGCCGATTGTCGGTTGCGATGTTTGGTTAACAAATGACGAAGACCGCGACAAAGCATTTCGCATTTTACTTCTGGTGGCGAGCCAGGCGGGATATTTGGCCCTTTGCCAACTTTTAACCCGCGCCTGGCTTGAGAACGCACACCGCGGCCGCGCTGAAATGCGGCGCGAATGGTTCGAAGGGGTGCAGGGTCTCATTGTCCTGTCCGGTGCGCGTGGCGGTGACATCGGTCAGGCACTTATGGCCGGAAACCAAGAGCTAGCTAAGACGTTGGCGCTTTCCTGGGAAAAAACATTTCCGGATAGTTTTTATATTGAACTGCAGCGCACCGAGGCTGAGGCAGATAAGCCCTATGTGCATGCCGCACTCAGCCTCGCTTCGGACTGTGGTTTGCCAGTCGTGGCGACTCACCCGGTGCAGTTTATTGGGCCAACCGAGTTTCAGGCGCACGAGGCCAGAGTATGTATCTCCGAAGGCGAGATCCTCACGAACCCGAGGCGCCCTCGCTGGTTTACGCGTGACCAATATCTGCTCTCTAGCGCCGAGATGCATGAGCGGTTTAACGATGTGCCGTCGGCGTTGGCCAACGCCGTTGCCATCGCCCAGCGCTGCAACCTGACCCTCGAGCTCGGACAGCCTCGTCTGCCGAACTTCCCAACCCCCGAGGGGGTGTCGCTCGACGATTACCTGGTTCAGCTTTCAGAGCAAGGGCTCGCTAAGCGCATGCTGCAACTCTTTCCTGACGCCGTGAACCGCCAGGAAGCGTACCCGCTCTATGCCGAGCGCCTTGCGCTTGAGTGCAAGACCATCATCAAGATGGGCTTCCCTGGCTATTTCCTAATCGTTCAAGACTTCATCAACTGGGGCAAGAACAATGGGGTGCCGGTCGGACCAGGCCGCGGCTCCGGTGCTGGCTCGCTCGTCGCCTATTCCTTGGGCATTACCGATCTGGATCCGATTCGCTATGACTTGCTCTTTGAGCGGTTTCTAAACCCAGAGCGGGTATCGATGCCTGACTTCGATATCGACTTTTGTCAGGACAACCGCGAACGTGTGATCGAGTACGTAAAGACCAAATACGGTCGCGAAGCGGTCAGCCAGATTGCGACCTTTGGTACGCTGGGTGCGAAGGCCGTTGTGCGTGATGCGGGGCGCGTGCTCGATATGCCCTACATGCTGTGTGATGGCCTCTCCAAGTTGATTCCGCATAACCCAGCGGATCCCTGGACCTTAGATCGCGCACTCAAAGATGAGCCGGCGTTTAAAGAGCGTTATGAAAGCGAAGAAGAAGTGCGTGCGCTCGTGGATCTTGCGCGGCCACTTGAAGGTCTGACACGAAACGTAGGCATGCATGCCGGTGGCGTATTGATTGCTCCGGGCAAGCTGACCGATTTTTGCCCGTTGTATTGCCAGCCAGGGCAAGAGGGCAGTGCGGTATCGCAGTTCGACAAAGATGATGTTGAAGCAGCGGGCCTGGTTAAGTTCGACTTCCTTGGCTTGCGTAACCTGACGATTCTTGATTGGGCCGTGCGTTTTGTGCGGGGCTTTAACGCCAAGTTGCGCGACTTCGATTTGATGTCCTTGCCGCTCGACGATCCGGCCACCTACCAGATCCTTTGCGATGCCAATACCACTGCGGTGTTTCAGCTCGAATCCCGGGGA
>CAMCWG010000240.1 GCA_945882005.1 Bordetella parapertussis | reverse complement strand
CACAGGGTAGTGTGACGAGCTTGCTTCCCTTGATGCGCTCAACTAAGGCTTGGCCACGCGCAAGCGGTGTCGATTGATCAAAGTCACCAACGATCACTAAGGTCGAAACCTGGATCTGACTCAGTCGTGGATAGAGCTCCATGTCGCGAATGGCTGAGCAGCAGCCGATGTAACCCTGCGGCGCCCCTGTTAAGACTGCATTACGAACACGTTGTAGGCCGATTGAGTTTTTGGTGACAAAGTCAGGCGTAAAAAATCGACCGAGAATGCCGTCAACGACCGCAGCCATACCACCTTGTTTAATCGCAGTGATGCGTTGATCCCACGTTCCTGCTGGAAACTCAGCGCCTGTGTTGCTTAGAATCAGGCGGCGCAAGCCAGTAGGACGACGCGCGGCGAGTTCCATGCCCGTCATGCCGCCTAAGGAGATGCCACAGAAGTCGTACTTGGTGAGACGCGCAGCGGCAATGACTGCTTGCACATCGTCGGTCAATTCATTCAACGTGTAGTCGCCTGCGGGCGCGTCCGAACCACCATGACCACGTGTGTCGTAGCGCACCACATAAAAGTGTTTGAGCAGTTCCTCAAGGATCGGATCCCACAGCGTGTGATCAGTGCCCAATGAGTTGCTCAGTACGAGGGCAGGGAGGTCTGGATTGCCATCGGTGCGCCAGTAAATCCTGCAGTTTGCGTTGTTCAAGCTAGGCATACAAATTGTCCCCGTATGTTTTGTTTTAAGTTGATTTAATCGGCGTGTCATGCCGGCATATTTTTTTGTGAGACTGATCTTAGCAAAAAGAGTTCCCGATGCTTGGTATCGATCGGGCCTAGCTCAAGCTTGGGCCAAACTGTGCGGTGGCTAACCACCAGGCGACGTAGGCAAGCAGAACAGCGAGAACCAAGGCGCCTAGGCGTACGCGCCAATCGTCCCGAGCCGCTAAGGTGCCGGCGATGAATTGCTGGCTGTTTGCGTCACCATGGATCATGGGCCCGACCAGTCCGTGCCCTTTTATGGTGTAGAGCAAGATCGCGACGAGGTGCAGACCAATCAGAGAAAAGATGGCTACCTCACCTAACTTATGCACGCTGGTCAGTTGCGCCACGGTGTCATTGCTCACCAAGATAGATAAGGGACCTTGATACATGATGTCGTCACTCACAAATAGCCCGGTGCTCGCTTGCACGAGCAACACGCCTAGTAGCGCGTACACCGACCAGGCACCCAAAGGGTTATGCCCGGCGTGGTGCTGCGTACGTGCAGAGGCGCTGCGCAGATAACCCCAGGCAGCACGCACGCTCGGCAAAAAAGAGCTGAACCGCGCATAGCGTGGCCCAATCAGGCCCCAAATCAGGCGAAACACCAGTAGGGCGAGTGTGGCGATGCCAAAGTTCAAGTGCCACTGCATCCAGGTACCGCCAAGCTTGACTGTCACGAGTGCGCCTGCAACGCACACGACGAGCCCCCAGTGAAAGAGACGGGTGGGGAGATCCCAGATGCGTGTTTTGGAAGACGTTTTTTTCATCATTTCAATGTATCACCGTTTTGCGCTGCAACATAACTGTCATATATCGTTGATACCGTAGTTTTTTAGTTAATGACTTCGGCAAGGACTCACAGCCCAACGTGGTTCAGCCAGAAGAGCGATATTCAAACATGACAGCGGTGCTATTTGAGCAGGTCGGAAAAAATTGGGGGGCGACAGCCGCCTTGCACCCAAGCGATTTGTCGCTCGAGCAAGGCGAGTTCTCTGTTTTGCTCGGCCCCTCTGGTTGCGGCAAGACCACCACCTTGCGGTTGATCGCCGGCTTGGAAACACCTTCCTGTGGCCGGATCAAGATTTTTGATCGTGATGTCACCGAGGCAGCACCCGCGCAGCGCGGCGTGTCGATGGTGTTTCAGAACTACGCCTTGTTTCCGCATCTGTCTGTTGCCGAGAACGTTGTCTTTGGTCTGAAGATTCGTCGCGTTAGTAGCCAGGATATCGCAGCGCGTCTTGCGCGCACGCTTGATCTATTGAGTTTGAGTCATTTGCAGTCGCGCAAGCCTGGTGAGTTGTCGGGCGGACAGCAGCAGCGTGTGGCTCTGGCACGCGCCTTGGTGGCCGATAGCAAACTGTGTCTGATGGATGAGCCGCTATCCAATTTGGATGCGCAGCTGCGTCAGGAAATGCGCCACGAGTTGCGTGCCTTGCAGCAGAAACTTGGTTTGTCGGTGGTATACGTCACGCATGATCAGACCGAGGCCATGAGTATGGCCGATCGCGTCGTGTTGCTGCGCGATGGACGGATTGAACAAGTTGCCACACCGACACAGATCTACCAGCAGCCGGCCACGCGCTTTGCTGCACAGTTTATCGGCAGCGCGCGCATGAACATGCTCGAACTTAAAGACGGCAAAATCGCTGGTACAGCTATTGCCTTGCAAGCGCCGGCCGCAGCAACTCATGTGGGTGTGCGACCTGAAGATGTACGGCTGGGCGGTACGCACCGTCTATCGGTGGACCACACGGAGTTCACCGGTGCAGACTTGATGCTGCATGCCCGCGCCGGCGAGCAAGTGATTGTGGTGCGAGCGGAAGGCAAGCATGCGCAGCAGTTGCAACAAGACATTCAGTTGGGTTGGGATGTGTCGAGCCTGCATTGGTTCGATAAAGATGGTTTGCGAATCGTTAGTTGAACTCTAAGGAGATAGTAATGAAGCAAATATTGACTCGTGCTGCCTTGGTTGCAGCGGGTCTCTGTGTCAGCGCTGCCGCGTTGGCCAAGACCGAAATCTCGTTTTATTTTCCAGTGGCTGTGGGTGGCCCGATTACCAAGATCATTGACGGCTATGCCGCGCAGTTCAATAAAGAAAACCCTGACTACAACGTGACCCCTGTCTACTCGGGCACGTATCAGGAAACGATTGTTAAAGTCCTGACCGCGCACAAGGCAGGTAAGCCGCCAACTTCAGCGATCTTGTTGTCGACTGATACGTTCACGCTGGCAGACGAGGGCGCCATTGCCCCAATCGACGACTTCGTTAAAACCGACGCAGACCGCGCTTGGCTCAAGAGTTTCTTCCCCGCCTTTTTGTTGAACGGCCAGTTTGATAACAAAACCTGGGGCGTGCCATTCCAGCGTTCAACGGTCGTGCTGTATTGGAATAAAGAACTATTCAAAGAAGCTGGTCTTGATCCAAACAAACCACCACAAACCTGGGCCGAAACCATCAGCATGGGTCAGAAGCTGACCAAGAAAGATGCTAGCGGCAAGGTCACACAGTGGGGCATTCAAGTGCCTTCTAGCGGTTTCCCCTATTGGTTGTTCCAGGGTTTCAGCACACAGAACGGCGCCATTCTGGCTAACCCTGCCGGCAATGCGGTGAAGTATGACGACCCTAAAGTTGTCGGTGCTTTGCAGTATTGGGTTGATCTGTCGCGTAAGCACGGCATCCACCCACCGGGCGTTGTAGAGTGGGGCACCACGCCACGCGACTTCATGGAACGTAAAGTCGCCATGATCTGGACCACAACGGGTAACCTGACCAATATCCGTAGCAACGCCAAGTTTGATTTCGGTGTGGCCATGTTGCCAGCCGGTGAGCGTCGGGGTTCACCAACAGGTGGCGGTAACTTCTTTATTTTCAAGAAAGCGACTGCGGCTGAGCAAGCGGGCGCCTACAAGTTCGCCCAGTGGTTGACTCAGCCAGAGCGTGCTGCACAGTGGAGCATCGATACCGGCTATGTTGCCGTGTCGCCAGCGTCCTACGAAACAGCTGCTTTGAAGAAGTACGCTGCTGACTTTCCACCTGCACTCGTTGCACGTGATCAGTTGCCACACGCTGTCGCTGAATTGTCGACGCATGACAACCAGCGCGTAACCAAGGCCTTGAACGACGGTTTGCAGGCAGCTTTGACTGGTGCCAAGACTCCTGAGCAAGCCATGAAGGATGCGCAGGCTGAGGCCAACCGTTTATTGCGTGGCTATAAGTAAATGCAGTTAGGGTTGCGTCACGTCCAGGCCTATTTATTGCTGTTGCCCGCTTTTGTATTTTTAGTGGGCTTCACGCACTATCCGGCCGTGGGCACGCTGCTCGACAGTTTGCTGTCGACGCCGCGTGCCGGACGTGCCGCAGTCTTTGTCGGTCTAGAGAACTATGCCGTCATGATCGACGACCCCACTTTCTGGAAGTCGTTACTCAACAATTTTTGGTTTGCCTTAGTGACTATTCCGGTCTCGATCGCCTTGTCGATCGGGATGGCGTTATGGGTCAATGACAAGATCGCGGGTCGGCAGTTTTTACGCTTAGCGTATTTTTTGCCGACAGTTTTACCGATGATTGCCGTCGCAAACATTTGGATTTTTTTCTACACGCCTGGCTATGGTCTCATCAACCAAGTCATACAGATCTTCGGTGGACACGGACAGAACTGGCTGGGCGATCCTAATTTAGTGCTGGGCTCTGTGATCGTCGTGGCGATCTGGAAAGAGGCCGGTTTCTTCATGATT
>CAMCWG010000239.1 GCA_945882005.1 Bordetella parapertussis | reverse complement strand
CAGAGGTTGGGTCCAATAAAGTACACACACGATGCTTCTGATAATCGTGCAGACCAATCCAGGTTGTTTCTGGCTGACAAAGCTCTTTTTGATAGGCCACGATGCTTCCGATACCAATCACACCGACAATCAATAGCGGCACGAGTAACTTAAAAGACAGCCCTGCGAAATACATGACACAAAACCCCGCGCCAAACACCAGCAAAGCGGTTCCAAGATCAGGTTGCTTCACAATCAAAAGAAAGGGTACCGCCAGCAATGCACCAGCCACGAAAAAATCCAGAATACGCACCGAGCCTTCGCGAAACTGAAAATACCAAACCAGCATCAAAGGCGCCGCAATCTTCATCATCTCGGATGGCTGAATGCGTGTGAATCCCAAGTTCAGCCAACGTGTTGCGCCCTTACTCGTGTCACCAAAAAACATAACTCCGAGCAGGAGCGCTATGCCCAGAACATAGAATGGAATGGCCAAGCGAATGATGACGTGCGGCGGCGTCATCGCTACCACCCACATTGCCGCAAGCGCCACCGCAAAATTGCGAACTTGGTCAGCGAAACGCCAATCCGTCCCTCCAACAGCTGAATGCATCACGACTAGCCCAGCGCCCGCCAACAAAAGCAGCACAACCATTAAGGGCCAATCAATTGCGGTAACTGCTCGCACAAACAATCTGAAGAGCATTTTCATTGGGCCCCTCGCTGCAGCTGTACCACGGGCGCTGCCAAAGGCACCTGCTTCTGATCACGCAATAACCACGCGTCAAAGACTTTGCGCGCAATGGGTGCGGCGACACTACCACCCCAGCCCGCATTCTCAACCAACACCGCTACTGCAATTTTGGGTTGCTTTGCCGGGGCATACGCCATAAACAAAGCATGATCACGCAAGCGCTCATCAATGGCAGAGCTCTGATACTTCGCACCACGCAGACTGTAGACCTGTGCGGTGCCAGTCTTACCTGCTGCTTGATAAGGAGCACCTGCAAACGCCTGACTTGCCGTACCCGACAGCGTCACGTCTATCAGTGCGCGTCTGATGACATCCAAATTTTCCCGCTTGAGTGCAATAGAGTGCATCGTTTCAGGCTCCACTGCAGTTTGCTCGCCAGAAAGAGATTCGCGAATTGAACGCAACAAGTGAGGCTTCATGTAGGCCCCGTCATTAGCCATCACCGCTGTGGCTTGTGCGAGCTGCATGAGAGTGAAAGCGTTGTATCCCTGACCAACAGCCACCGATACCGTTTCACCGGCATACCATCTTTGTTGCTCACGAGTTTTATAGGCGGTGCGTTTCCATTCCGTTGAGGGCAGCACACCCCGGCGCTCTCCTTCAATATCTACCCCAGTCAGCTGCCCAAAACCAAAGGGCTTCATGAAATCGTGTAGCGCATTGACGCCGATCTCAGGGCCCAGCGAATAAAAGTAAGTATCTGACGAAACGACCAGAGCGTGGTGCATATCAATCGAACCAAACGCTGTTGATCCCGCGTTTCTAAACCTCTGGCCAGCAAACTCAAAGAAACCTGGGTCGTCGATCCGCTCGTTTGCGCGTCGCTTCTTTAGTTCAAGCGCTGCAAGCGCCACAAAAGGCTTGTAGGTTGAGCCGATGGGGTACGTTCCATACACAGGTCGATTAATCAACGGATGATCGGGGGACTCATTCAGACGCCGCCAACTCTCGACATCGATCCCGTCTACAAACAGATTGGGGTCAAACGAGGGCTGCGATACGAACGCGAGAATTTCTCCGGTAGAAGGCTCAATCGCCACCAGTGCGCCCCGCAAATTCTTGAAAGCCTCTTCAGCGATACGTTGAAGTCCCATATCAAGCGATAGGGTCAAGTTTGCGCCAGGCACTGGATCTAATTTGCGTAAGACGCGTACAGGGCGGCCGCGTGCAGTGATCTCTAGCTCTTCTAAACCAGTCTTGCCGTGCAGGAGTGTTTCGTACGTTTTTTCAATACCTTTCTTCCCGATGATATCGGTGCCACGATAATTGCCGAGCTCATTTCGCTCCTCGAGCGCATGCAAATCTGACTCGGAAATACGTCCCACATAACCAACCACATGGGCTGCCGCCTGCCCTTGTGGATACTCACGTACCCAGCGCGCTCTGAGCTCAACACCAGGCAAGCGCATCGAGTGGGCAGAGAACCAAGCAGCCTCCGTCTCATTCAAATTATTTCGCAGCACCACGCTCGCGTAACGGCCGCTTTCCGCAACCCGCCGTTTGAAACGTCGCTGATCCGCTGGGCCAACATACACAATTGGTGTCAACTTGCTCAGAAGCTCGTCAATATTGCCGGCCTTTGCTGGCACGACCTCGAGCGTGAAGCTCAGTACATTGCGTGCAAGTACCTCACCGTTACGATCAAATATATCTCCACGTCGTGGCGTAATCGGAACAACCGCCATGCGATTATTGTCGGCTCGTGCTAACAGGCTGTCATGGCGGTCCACCTGCAACACCCAGAAGCGCATGACCAGCACAGCAAAGCAGACAACAGCGAATAGTCCGGCCATGACAGCGCGAAACAAAAACTTGTTCTTTTGAAGCTGATCCGTTTTTTTAAAATCAAACATACTTGACGGGCTTTAGCCGATACCTGTACCGGCATCGTCCATACGATGCTGAGGCAACAGTAATAACCATCCAACAAGCGGCCAGCAAGCAGCCGTTAGCAGTGCGGCAGGCAACCATGACCACCCCGGCCAGGCACTTACCAAAAAAGTGCCCACTAGCACCGTCACGAACTTAGCGCCGACAAACAAGGGAAGCAGATGCATCGCTTGTCTCAATAAATCAAAGCGCATCAATCGGCGATGCAGCATTTGTGTGCCGTAAACGACAAGGGTGTATAGCAACGCTTGCAAACCGAGTGGTCCCGCATCATGCACGTCTAGTGTCAGGCCAAAACAGAAGGCAGCCACCATGCCCATACGACGCGGTTGATGGAACGACCAGAAAGCGATGACAACCAATAAGATGTCCGGCGTGACCGGCCAATTTCGCCAAGGTAACAAAGACAACAGCCAAATACAGACTGTCGTTGCCCAGACATAGCGCCAACCCATTGCCGTCTCAAGGGAGTGCGGGTGCAAATTACGTGCTTGCGACAACGAGGTTCCCAGCGAGTGCTTTGCCATGGCGGTAGCCCCTCTATTTTCCGGTTGTTGACGCACGAACCGGCTCCGCTGCAGGCGCTGCGACGCCGGGTGTCACAAACGCCTGGTCGGCATCATACGACACCTGCAGCACAAGGAAATGTCGATTACGTTCGGGGTGCGATAACGGTTTGGCTTCTGCGCGTGCAAAACCTGAGGCAGGGCTGCGCTCGACACGATCAATTCGCCCAACAAACAAGCCTGGTGGAAAAACACCACCGACACCGCTCGTCACAAGGGTATCGCCGTCTTTGATATCCGCATCGGACGAAAAATAACGCACTTCAACTTTACCTGGAGAGCCCGAGCCGAAGGCGATCAACCGCAAGCCATTGCGCAACACCTGCACAGGTATGGATACCGCCTCGTCAGTCAGCATGGCAGCCTCGGAGGTCATAGCAGTTACACGCGTGATTTGGCCCACGACGCCGCTTTCATCAATGACTGGCATGCCAGGGGCTATCCCGGCGCGACTACCTTTATTGAACACAATACGACGCACAAAAGCGCTCGATGGCTCATAAAGCACCTCAACCACAACAGCCGGGCGATCTGCGGCTTTTTCGAGGACACCCAACAAGCGCCGCAGCTGCTCGTTCTCGGCAGTTAACAACGCAGCACGGGTGGCAACTTGCGCCATTTCAATACGCTGGCGTTGCAGTGCTTCGCCTTCTGTCTTAATCAAGGAGGCGGCATTCAGCCAGCCATCAAAGGCAATCAACGCATCTTTTGGAAGCATCACCAATCGTTGAAAAGGATAAACGACCGTTGCGACTGTCTGCCGAATTGGATTTGAAGACTTCCAGAGCGCGTCAGTAAACAACAACGCCACTGCAACGAGCAGCAGGAATGTCAGCGTAACTTCGGCGGCGGTGCCTTGCCGAAAAAGTCGTAGGGTGACGTGTCGTTGCATGAAGACTCAATACAAAATGACCCGGTCCCTAAATACTCAAGTCCAGAAGCACAGGACTTGAGACACAGAAGGTTCAGGGCAACTAGTCGTTAATAAATATCGCGCCTAGTTTTTCCAGATGCTCAAGGGCGTCGCCACAGCCACGCACCACGCAAGTCAGCGGATCATCAGCGACGATCACAGGCAAGCCGGTTTCCTCTTGCAACAAACGATCGAGATCGCGTAGCAAGGCTCCCCCACCCGTCAGGGAAATTCCCTTATCGGTAATGTCTGCACCGAGCTCAGGCGGAGTCTGCTCAAGAGCGATTTTGACCGCAGAGACAATTTGATTGAGCGGATCAGTCAGTGACTCAAGAATCTCGTTGGAGGAAACGGTAAAACTGCGTGGCACACCTTCTGCCAGGTTACGACCCTTA
>CAMCWG010000238.1 GCA_945882005.1 Bordetella parapertussis | reverse complement strand
ATCTGGATGAAGTTTAAACTATCCCGTATTTTGCTAAGACGTTAGTTTTGATTTTTCCAAACAGCCTCAGGCCATTGCTTGGATTCAATCTCCTCTTGCATGCACTGGATGAATTGTGTGAGGCCATGCTGAACGGGTACGGACAACTTGCGGCTGGTCGATATTCAGCAACTACGGCGCTCGGGTGGCGTTACCCGTCTCAACGATCGCTAAAAACGTGCTTAACTGTTTGAAGTCCAAGTAAAACCCTAGGTACGCTAGATATTAATCAAATTTTATTGTTTTACTTTAATGTCAATAACAAAATATGATTGATACCGTTAAAGTAAATCAAACATTCCTGAACCCTTAAGAGTCGACACCATGAGCGAAGAACAACCGCACTCACCTTGGCAAGAAGATATTTTCAATGTCCTTAAGCAAGGCAATATCCGTCAAGTCGCCTATGTCCCGGATGCAGGTCACGCACACGTCATCCGTCGCGTGCATGCAGAGCCAAGTATGCGCGGTATTGTTCTCACCACTGAAGAGGAAGGCGTTGCCGTTGCAGCTGGCGCCTGGCTTGGCGGGGAACGCGCTGCACTGCTGATGCAAAGCAGTGGTGTGGGTAACTGCATAAACATGATGTCTCTGCTACAAAGCTGCCGTTTTCCCTTTTTAAGTCTAGTCACGATGCGCGGCGAGTACGCGGAATTCAATCCATGGCAAGTGCCGATGAGCAAAGCAACACAAGGCTCGATGGAGCTGATGGGTATTACGGTTCTTCGTGCCGAGCGCGCTGACGAGGTCGAAGATATTGTGAGTGCGGCGCTGGATGCAGCCTTTGAAGGCGGCGAGCAGGTTGCTGTGCTGTTGTCTCAAAGCTTGATCGGCCGCAAAAAATGGATTCGTAATTAAGGAATGAACATGACAGTACGAAACACAGCAACAGCAACAATTGACCGGCGCGCGTTCGTGAAGGACTTACTCGCAAAATGTCCGGACGCACTTGTGGTGACAGGCCTCGGCTCACCCACCTATGACGTCTTCGCAGCAGGCGATCGAGACAAGAATTTTTACCTCTGGGGCGCCATGGGTGGTGCGGCCCTGGTAGGTCTAGGCTTAGCACTCGCACAACCTGATAAGTCCGTTGTCGTCGTCACAGGCGATGGTGAGCAACTGATGGGCATTGGTGGCATCGCAACGATTAATGCGCAAAAGCCTAAGAACCTGACGATTGTCGTTTTAGATAATGGTCACTTCGGCGAGACTGGTATGCAATACAGTCACACCAGCCACGGCACAAGCTTGGCGGCGGTGGCGCGTGCATGCGGCATCGAAAATGCATATGAAGTCCATGATGGTAGCGACGTCGCAAAAGTTGTGGACGGAATAAACAAGCGCAACGGCGTCAACTTTGCACAAATTTTCATTAAAGCAGATGACCTACCACGCGCACTGCCCTCGCGTGATGGCGTTTACGTCAAAAATCGATTCCGTGCGGCACTTGGTTTTGCACCTCTTTAACTCTACAGGGATGGTCAACATGCTTCGCGACAACCCAAAGATCGCTGTTTTAGGCGCAGGTGCCGTTGGCTGCTACTTTGGGGGAATGCTCGCTCGCGCCGGCAATACGGTCACACTTATTGCGCGAGCAAACCACGTCGCAGCTATTAATAAAAATGGTCTGTATCTGGACTGCCTAAGTTTCAAAGAACATGTACGCTTGAACGCAACAATCGATGTTGCGGACATCAGCAATGCTGACTTGATTTTATGTTGCGTGAAGTCCAGCGATACTGAAGATGCGATCAGACTCATCGCGCCTCACATTAAAAAAGATGCCGTGATTCTGAGCCTGCAAAATGGGGTCGACAACTACGAACGCATTCGGGCGACTATTTCAAATCCGACTTTTCCCTCTGTCGTCTATGTCGCCACGCGCATGGCGGGCGACGGTCATGTCGAACACGTTGGTCGCGGGGAACTCGCTATCGGTGTGGCCGGCGCCCCAGGTGACTGGGCGGATACTCTCGATGCGATTGCAGCACTGTTTAGTGCGTCAAGCGTTCCCTGCGCAGTCTTAGCCGATGTGAAACGTGCTTTGTGGGCGAAGTTTCTAGTGAACTGCGCCTACAACGGAATATCAGCCATCGGTGCGATCGACTACGGACAGATGGTCGAAACAGCAGAAGTTAAAAAACTAATCGATGCCTTGACAGCGGAGTTCTTGCTGGTAGCTAAACGGGAAGGCGTTAATATTTCGGCTGAAGAGGCCATGAAAGTTAACGCACAAATCCCGATCACAATGCCACGTCAAAAATCTTCGACCGCACAGGACTTGATGCGTGGCAAACAGAGTGAAATTGATTATCTGAACGGACTCATTGTCCGCAAGGGAATCGAGCACGATATTCCAACCCCAGCGAATCAAGCGATACATGCTTTAGTCAAAATGCTTGAGCACAAAATTTTTACGCCAACATCATGATTGATCATCTCGACCATCTCGTTCTAACCACCCGACATGAATCGGCCTGCATAGACTTCTATACACGGGTTCTCGGCATGCGACTTGAGTCCTTTATCGGCGGGACCCCGCCGGTCGAACGCAAGGCCTTCAAGTTTGGGAATCAAAAAATCAACCTGCACATCAAAGGTAAGGAGTTCGAGCCCAAGGCAGAGCTGCCGACACCAGGCTCACTCGATCTTTGCTTTATTGCAGACCGTCCGCTCAAAGAGGTGATTGAGCATTTGCAGAGGGTTAACTGGCCGATTATTGAAGGACCAGGCATGCGCACCGGTGCAACCTCAAAAATCAACTCTATCTACGTCCGCGATCCGGATCAAAACCTGATTGAAATCAGCGAAATTTGGAAATAGATGTGTTTGCGCAAGCAAACAAATTGGCCGTGATACATTTCATGTGCACGCTTTACCCATTCTTATAAGGTTGTTCCTCATGAAAAAAATTGGCCTCGCCCTAATAGGTCTTTTGTTTGCGAACAGCGCATTCGCCGCCTACCCAGAAAAGTCCATCCGACTAGTTGTGCCCTTCGCAACAGGCGGCACATCAGAAATCGTTGCGCGCTCGATTGCTAACGGATTAACGAGCGACCTCGGACAGTCTGTTTACGTTGAAAATAAACCAGGTGGCGCAGGCAATATTGCTATGGCTGAAGTCAAACGCGCGAATCCAGACGGCTACACGCTCATCTTAGGCCACGTAGGCACACTTGCCGTCAACCAACTCTTATTTGGCAAGAAGCTCCCCTACGACCCCAATAAGGATTTCGTAGCAGTCACGCTTGTTGCCAAAGTACCTAATGTGATTGCTGTCAGCAGCAAAAGCCCCTACAAGACGATCGCAGATTTCATCGCTGACGCAAAAGCAAACCCTAAGAAGATCAATTACGGATCGGCTGGCAATGGCAGCGCTGGACACTTGGCGATGGAGTACTTTGCGTCGGAAGCCGGTATAGAGTTGACCCATGTACCGTACAAGGGCTCGGGCAACATGTTGACGGACCTCATGGGCGGTCAGATTCAAGCTACTTTTAACGGTTTACCGTCACTGATCGGACAGATCAAGGGTGATGCCTTGCGTCCGCTCGCAGTGGGTCCACTCACGCGCTCTGCAGCACTTCCCAACGTACCAACTCTAGATGAGTCGGGACTGAAAGGTTTTGAAACCTCACAATGGTACGGAATCCTGGCTCCTGCCGGCACCCCGCCTGATATTGTGGATCGCCTGCAAAAAGCAATCGCCAAAGTTTTAAAGTCGCCAGAGCAGTCTAAACGCATGCTAGACGATGGAGCAGTGCTTGTAGGCGACACGCCAAAGGAATTCAGTGCGTTCATTAAGACTGAACAAGACCGTTGGGCCAAGGTATTTGAGAAAGCAAAAATTAAAATAGACTGATACCGAAATACAGTCCCCGCCACGGTTTTATAAAGGAATCCTCTAGCATGAGAAACAGCAAGACTTGCGATCCCCTAACGCTTACACAATAGTTGAAACGCACTACAAGGCTTGACACTATGACTCCTGTACGCTTGTTGATCTGGGCCGCACTTGCTGGCGCCTTCATCCCTGTGATGGCAATCTTAAATGGACGACTCGGCAAGTCCATGGGTGAGGCGCTACATGCCTCTGTCATTCTGTTTGGAGTTGGTTTTTTATTCTGTTTGACTGTTGCGCTTGTGCTAACCAAATCTCTGCCGCATGCTACGGACCTCGCAAATGCGAAGCCGATCGAGTATCTCGGCGGCTTTATTGTTGGTTTCTATGTCATTAGCGCGACCTTGCTCGCACCACGGATTGGTCTGGCGAATTTTATTGTTTGTGCTGTATCAGCACAGATTATTATTTCAGTCGTGATTGATCACTACGGGCTACTCGGCGCAACAATCCGACCCGTCAACATTACCCGAATCATCGGAGTTGGTCTTTTGATTGCCGGAATCATCGTCACTCAAATTTCAGATAGTGCATCAGGGACCAAGTGACTCGAATCGAT
>CAMCWG010000237.1 GCA_945882005.1 Bordetella parapertussis | reverse complement strand
AGGTGGTTTGGTGTTGGCGCATATTTGCCTGACCATTCCCTGGACCGTGCGTCTGGTATCCGCGAGTATGCACGGTTTGGATCCATCGATAGAAGAGGCTGCGCGCAATCTTGGTGCGAACGGGCGTATCGCCTTCTTGCGCATTACCTTGCCAATGCTTCGTCCTGCAATCGTAGCCGCCGCCCTGTTTAGCTTCATTGTTTCATTTGAGAATCTCGAGGTCTCCTTGTCTCTAGTCGGACCCGGCAGCACCACACTTCCGATTGCCATCATGCAGTACCTCGAGTTCAACCTCGACCCTACGATTGCTGCGGTGTCGTCCGTTCAAATACTCTTGCTCGGTATCATCATGTTGGTGACTGACCGCTTCGTCAAACTCAGTCAGGTGGTGTGATCTTCTATGGCTAATGTATCTCTAGTTCATTTAAAAAAGCAGTTTGGACAATCTGTCGCAGTGTCAGACTTTTCGCTTGAGATTGCGGATGGTGAATTAGTTTCCTTTTTAGGCCCAAGCGGTTGTGGAAAGACGACAACCTTACGCATGATCGCTGGGTTTATTGACCCAACTGCGGGTCGAATTCTGATTGGTGGCACTGACGTCACAGCATTGCCGGTGCATCAACGCAACACTGGGATGGTGTTTCAGCGCTACGCACTATTTCCGCATATGACAGTTGCACAAAACGTTTCGTTTGGACTTGAAATGCGCAAGGTTGGAGCACAGGAGCGAGATCGCCGGATTGAGCTTGCGTTAGATATGGTTCGCATGACGGAGTACAAAGATCGTTATCCGCGTCAGTTGTCGGGTGGACAGCAGCAAAGGGTGGCGATTGCGCGTGCTCTCGCAATTGAGCCTAAAGTTTTTTTGCTTGATGAACCCCTGTCGAACTTAGATGCGAAACTTCGTTTAGAGGTTCGTGAGGAAATCCGAGCTTTACAACAACGTCTTGGTTTGACCACAATTTTTGTGACGCATGATCAGGAAGAAGCGCTCGCGATTTCTGACAGAATGGCCATCATGCACGATGGTAAAGTGCAGCAGGTTGGTCGCCCCGATGCTTTATATGAGCGGCCAGAGAATTTTTTTGTTGCTGAGTTTCTTGGCAAGATGAATTTCTTTTCTGGCGCCTCTATTGGTCCCGGTCAGTTCAAAACTAGGGACGGCCTGCTACTTAAAGTTGATGGTGTAAGTAACAAAACCAAACGCATCGGTGTGCGCCCCGAGCGCGTTGAATTGTCCCAAACTAGCGCTTACGAAAACAACGTGCCTGTTACCGTTCAGTCGTCGGCCTATTTAGGTTCTTTTGTAGATGTGGTGCTGACCGGGCCTGCACAACAGCGTTTTTCTTGCCAGGTGCCGAATACGGCCGATGTTTCACCTTCTGACAACTTCGTAGTTGGCCAGGCCCTGACGATGAATTTTAAAGCCTCTGATTGTGTGGTGTTTAATGAAGAGGACGGGGCGTGAGTACGACCTCCCTAAACGATGCGCGGCGCGCGCGACTAGGTGCTTCTTTGGCGTTTCCGTCATCCCTGGTAGTGTTCTGCATCATCATGGTACCTATTGTGTTGATGTTTCGTTACAGCTTTAATTTTCACGATCCAATTCATGTGATGCGCGAAGGTTTCACATTCGAAAACTACGTGAAATTTTTTAGCGATTCTTATTATCGTGGCGTATTTTTTGATACGGTTAAAGTCGCTGCAACCTGTACGTTGCTGGCACTTCTACTCGGTTTTCCTGTGGCATATTTTTTAGCTAAGACGCAGACTCGACATAAGAGTTTGCTGATTATTTTGCTTGTCTTTCCGTTGATGGTCGGTAACGTTGTTCGTGCAGCCGGTTGGATGGTGGTGCTTGGCAACGCGGGTGCAGTTAATGCCTTGCTAATCTGGCTAGGGATTATCGCGCAACCGATTAAGCTGTTGTATACGCCACTTGCGGTTGTCGTTGGCACGACAGCGGTCGTACTGCCTTACATGATTTTGACACTTCAGAGTGTCCTTGAGGGAATTGATTTCGCAGTAGAAGAGGCTGCCCAGAATCTCGGAGCGAATATATTCACTACGTTTTGGCGCATCGTCTTACCGATCGCAGCCCCTGGAGTTGCTGCCGGAACGATGCTTGTATTTATTTTATGCATGAACGCTTACGCCACCCCGGTTTTGCTCGGCGGTAGCGGGATCACCATGATGGCGCCTTCGTTGTATGGCCAAATCGCTAAGGCATCAAACTGGACGTTTGGTTCCAGTATGGCTCTTATTTTAGTGATCGCGACCATGCTGATTGCGCTGACCGCGAACTGGCTGATCCATCGTCGTTATGTCAAAACAATGGCGTCCTAAGCTCCTATTTATCGAAATCCAGAGGTGTCTATGCAAGAAGCTATCTTGTTCAAAAATGGAAATTTGCTCGATCCCTTGCATGATGCATTGCTAGGACCGCATGATATTTTGATCGAGAATGGTTTGATCAAAGAGGTATCAGAAAAGTCCCTGAGCAGTAAGACCGCGCGTGTGATTGACGTAGCGGGTAAGACTATCATGCCTGGCTTAATCGATTTGCATGTGCACGTCACTGCCACTCAACTCAATTTGAGTACGCAAGGTGCATTGCCAGACGCATTAGTGATGATGCGCTCAGTGCCGATCATCAAGGCAATGCTGCAGCGTGGATTCACCACCGTACGTGATGCCGCTGGTGCTGGTTGGGGACTGAAGTGCGCAATCAATGAAGGGACTATCGATGGACCGCGTCTCTTCATTGCTGGCCGTGCCTTAAGCCAAACCGGCGGTCATGGAGACCCTCGTCCACGATCGGACCATTTGCGTCCGATGAGCTATTGTGGCTGTTTTTTCCGCGCTGGCGATATTGGGCGTGTGGTCGACGGTGTAGATGCATTGCGACAAGCAGTACGCCAAGAATTTCAAATGGGTGCGGATCAGATAAAAATTATGGCATCCGGTGGCGTCGCATCACCTACGGATCCGATCGCGTCTTGGGGCTATTCCGACGAAGAAATTGCTGCTGTCGTACACGAGGCGACTGCGCGTCAAACATATGTGATGGCCCACTCTTACACCCCAGAGGCAATTGCACGTGCTGTACGCTTGGGCGTGCGTACGATAGAACATGGAAATCTAGTAGATCAAGCGACTGCAAAGCTCATGCATGACCACAAGGCTTATGTGGTGCCCACTCTGATTACCTACGAAGCACTCGCCAAGGAGGGAGCGCAATATGGCTTGCCGGCTGATAGTGTTGCGAAAATTGACGAGGTACGCACGGCCGGACTGGCTTCGCTAGAGATTTATCGCAATGCGGGTGTCAAAATGGGCTATGGAAGCGACTTGCTAGGTCCTTCGCAGCGACTCCAAAGTGAAGAGTTCAGGATTCGGTCTGAGGTATTACCTATCGCTGAGGTGCTGCGTAGCGCAACGACCACCGCAGCGGAAGTGTTGAACATGACGGGCAAGCTTGGACGCCTGACGCCCGGGGCGTTTGCGGATGTCTTGGTAGTGGACGGAGACCCGCTGCGCGATGTGTCTTGTCTGCTTGGGCAGGGTGACCACATCCCGTTGGTTATGAAAGAAGGTGTTGCGTACGTGAACCGTCTATAAGACTCGGCTCGTTTTTTACTGAATGTGGAGCAGTGATGGCAGATATTAAAGCTGTGGATGTTTTGGCCGGTGAAGAGCCGCGGTTGATGTTTGAGCCTAAGGGCATGCATCCAGCCGTGCCGGCTACAGCACGAACAAGTGGTGTGGGACCCTTCAAGAGGCTTGTTCTGCGTGGCGCTACGGTTATTGATGGCACGGGTGCTCCCCCATCTGGGCCGGTTGATATCGTTGTTGAAAACGGTCGAATCACAGAGCTAAAAAACGTAGGCACACCGCTCAAAGCGATCAACCCTGCGAATCGTCCGGCTGCGGGCGATCATGAGATTGATTGCCATGGGAAGTTCGTCACGCCGGGCCTGATTGATTGTCACGCGCACGTTGGTACGCCCTGGCATGCGATGAGCGGCGAAGTGCCCACGGCAGACTATGTTTATAAGCTTTGGCTTGCGCACGGTGTAACAACGGTCCGTGAGATGGGGTCTATGAACGGCTTGAACTATATGCTGCAGCAACGCGATGCCGCGGAAGCGAACGAAATCGCGGCGCCGCGGATGATTTTGCACGCATACTTTCCTGCAGTGAATGAGCGAATTAAGACAATATTCACGCCTGAACAGGCGCGTGATTGGGTCAAGCGGGTGAAAGAGCGCGGGGCTGACGGCATCAAGTTTTTTGGTGCGCCGCCCACCATCATGCAAGCTGCACTGGACGAGGCAAATAGACAAGGTTTGCGCAGTGGCTGCCACCACGCACAGATGGCGGTCACACGTGTCAATGCCTTAAGCTCTGCAAAATGGGGGCTGACGAGTTCTGAACATTATTACGGCATCCCCGAGGCGCTCTTTGAGAACCGTACCGTGCAGAACTTTCCGACTGACTATAACTACGGGGATGAATATTTCCGCTTCTCGGTGTCCGGGCAGATGTTCATG
>CAMCWG010000236.1 GCA_945882005.1 Bordetella parapertussis | reverse complement strand
GGGGAGCAAACTATTTTTACCGAGATGGCGAATGGTTTGCCGGGTATTGAGCTCAGGATGGCGCTGCTATTTTCTGAGGGTGTGTTAACAGGTCGCATGCCGATTGAGCGCTTCGTTGCCTTGTGCTCGACGAATCACGCTCGCACATATGGACTGTTTCCGCGCAAAGGTGCCATTGCCGTCGGAAGTGACGCGGATCTGGCCCTTTGGGATCCCACGGTGAAGCGAGTCGTACGAGCGGAGCTGCTACATGACAAGGCAGGCTATACGCCTTACGAGGGCAGAACCATCACGGGTTGGCCAACGACCGTGATTAGCCGAGGACGAGTGGCGGTGCAAGATAATCGTTTGTTGCTTCAGCCTGGAGATGGAGAGCTGCTTGCGTGTGGAACGCCAGAGCCTGTGGCGCGTCAACGCTTAAATGGAAATCCTAACAGTGTTCGAAGAAAGTTTTTTACCTGAACCTTTCAACCCTTTGAGTGAGTGACATATGAAACTGTACATAGCAAACAAGAACTATTCTTCTTGGTCCCTGCGCCCTTGGGTCTTGCTGCGGGAGAAGGGGATCGCTTTTGAAGAGATTATCACTCCGTTTGCCGACAATAGCGACGTATCGCCGTTTGAGAAGTTTTCACCGACTGGCAAGGTACCTTGCCTGGATGACAACGGAACATTAGTTTGGGACTCGCTCGCAATTTGTGAATATCTTGCCGAGAAAGAACCTGCTTGCTGGCCCGCTGATCGCGTTGCTCGGGCTTGGGCGCGTAGTGCTTCAGCAGAGATGCATTCCAGTTTTCAGACCCTGCGAACGCAGTGTCAGATGAATTGTGGGGTACGCGTCACACTTAATAAGATTGACGATGCGTTGCGCGCAGACATTGAGCGAGTGAGTGCGTTGTTTTGCGAGGGCTTAAAGCGGTTTGGTGGTCCGTACTTGGCGGGCCAGACATACACGATTGTTGATGCCTTTTTTGCACCAGTTATCTTTCGGATTCAAAGTTATGGGCTAACGCTCGCCGGGCCAGCGCAAGCGTATGTCAAGCACATTCTCGGTCTATCAAGCATGCAGCAATGGTACGACGAAGCCATGCGGGAAGTTTGGCGCAAAGACGTTTATGAAAAGAGCGTTGCGTCATATGGCTTGATTACCGCAGACGAACGAGTGGGAAGCGCAGGGCGGTCTTAAGCGTACGTTAAGGTTTGAACATTAAGATGTAAGATCAACTTAATGTTCATTTGTCGGACTTAGCGTGAATACATCAACTGCCGCTCCACTTAAACACTCAAGTCGTTTTTCTAGCATCAGCATTGGCTTGCATTGGCTAATGGTCGTGCTTCTCATCGTTGTGTACTCGACGGTTGAGTTCAAAGGCCTTTTTTCTAAAGGCAGTGATTTACGCGAAGCACTGAAACCCCTACATTCCGGGCTAGGGATCGCAATTCTGATGCTTGTCACGATACGTATCGCGTATAACGCCTTTCAAGTGACGCCGGCAATTGTGCCCAATCCGCCGCGCTGGCAGTACCTTTCTAGCAAGCTCATGCATTACGCACTCTACCTTTTCTTGGTAGTCGTTCCCGTAGCTGGCTGGTTGATGCTTAGCGCAAAAGGAAAGCCAATTATCTTTTTTGGCTTAGACTTGCCTGCGTTGATTGGACCCGATCGCGCATTCGGAAAGCGGCTTGAGAATCTTCACGAAACGCTGGCCCAGGCTGGCTACTTTTTAATTGGTTTGCATGCCCTCGCCGCGTTATTTCACCACTACATCGTACGCGACAATACACTTGTCCGAATGCTGCCCGCTCTGAAGAATGGCAAATAATCATGCGGGTTCTCATAGCTGAAGATGATCGTTCCCTAGGCAGTGGCATTGAGGCAGCGCTCAAGATGACGGGTTACGCCGTAGACTGGGTGCAGGACGGAAAAGATGCGTTGTTGGCTCTCACCACCGGTGAGTATGCAGCGTGTGTGTTGGACATAGGCCTACCGCGCATGGATGGCATTAAAGTTCTCCAGGCCTTGCGTCGACAGGGCAATAACATACCTGTCTTAATATTGACAGCGCGTGACACCCGAGAGAGCAAAATTGAAGGGCTCGATGCTGGGGCGGACGATTATTTAACCAAACCGTTTGATTTGCCAGAATTGCTGGCACGAATGCGTGCGCTCTTACGTCGTGCGGCCGGGTCTGGAACCGTTCAACTGACCTATAAAAATGTATCGCTCGATCCTGTCGCACGTCGTGTGTCATTAGATGATGTAAATATCACCTTATCAGCGAAAGAGTATGCCTTGTTACACGATTTGATTAGTCATCAAAATCATATTCGCTCTCGTGCCGATTTAGAGCAAAGTCTCTATGGCTGGGGAGATGAAATCGAAAGTAATGCAGTAGAGGTACACATACACCACCTCCGAAAAAAACTTGGAGGCGACATGATTACGACGGTGCGTGGAATGGGTTACATGATGGGTGCGCTATGAGTTGGCGTGAGGCACTGGTAAGCGGCTCAATGCGACGCCAACTTTTGATTGCAATATTTATTCCATTGCTGGTCGTGTGGTTAGCGTTAGTACTTCTGGCGTATGACAAAGGGCAACATGAGGCTGAAGAGTTGCTTGACGGCCAACTGTCGCTATCAGCTAGGCTTCTTGAAGCGCAAATATTCCACGAAGAAACGAATCATGCTCCCGGATGGTTCACTGAGAACGACGTTGACTCAAAAAAGACAGCGTTAATCGAAAAAGTTGACATCGATGACAGGCTACCCTACGAGCAAGAGCTAGCATTTAGAATTAGTAAGGAGTCAGGATCCGTGATCTTGATGTCAGCTAACGCTGCGTCCATGGAACACTTCCCTGAGCCAGGTTTTCATGTGCAAGTCATTGATGACGTGCCGTGGCGAATCTACGTAAAAAAGAGTTCCGACAAGCGATTTCATTTACAAGTTGCTCACCCGCTATCTAGCCGCGACTTAATCGGCTTAGACGTAGCAGAACGCATTGCCATCCCATTGTCTTTTGCGTTCCCGGTTTTGATGATTTTTATGTACGTTTCGGTGACTCGGTCCATTCGACCTCTGGATAGCGTTGCAACGAGCTTGTCTGTGCGCTCGGCGGAGAATCTTTCTCCTGTTTCAGATCAGAACATTCCTCTAGAGTTGCGCCCAATCATCCATGCATTTAACCGTTTGCTCGGGCGCGTAAGTGACAGTGTAAAAAACGAGCGAAGATTTACCTCCAATGCTGCACATGAATTAAGGACTCCGCTTGCGGGTACAAAACTGCATGCACAGCTAGCGATTGCGACGAGCGATCCATTGCAACGCGAGCAATTCATGGCTCAGGTCTTGCAGGGGCTAGATCGGTCTCAACGTCTGATCGAGCAGATGTTACGGTTGGCGCGCTTAGATCCGGAGAATCATCGACAGTTATCCCATGACAATATTGATATTAGAACTTTGCTTCTAAAAGTTCAGGATGCTGAGGCGGAGATTCTTAATCAGAAGAGTCAGTCATTAGTGCTTGATGTATGTTCGTCCCTAACCAGCCTACGAGGCGACGAAGAGCTGTTGAATGTGGCGTTGTGCAATTTGGTGGGTAATGCTGTGCGATACAGTCCTGCTGGCACCACAATCACTGCAGGCAGCTGGGGAAATGACAAAGGATATGGTTTGTATGTCCAAGATCAAGGTGCGGGCATTGCGCCGGAGGATCTACCCACAATTACCCAGCGGTTTCGACGGGGCGCCGATGTACGAGAGGAGGGCACTGGTCTGGGGCTAGCAATTGTTGAGCGGATCGCTTCGCTGCATCACGGAGAGTTGATTATGCAAAACATCCCAGGCGGCGGCTTACGCGCCGAGATCGCTTGGAAGTTGGTTTAAGGTCTATTTTTGTGGCGTTAAGTAATCCCTAAGCTTGATTCCTTAAAGTTCATCCTGCGCACTCAATCACGAGATGCGTACGGTGGACATCCAAACAGGGAATTTAAATGAGCTACAACGAAAAAGAGCAATATGACAGAGAAGATGATCGTGGCAATGAGCGTAACGAGAGCCGTAATGATGACCGTGCAGAGTCCTCGCCTAGTGCAACGGATGATTATCGCTATGTGACACCAGCAACCGCAACGGTTGCGGCTAACGCGGCTCCCGTTGCCGCGACAAGCTACGTGGATGATGACTATGACGGCCAAGCGTTTCGCCTCTATATGGCTGCGCTCGATCGAACCCCAGACCCCGCGGGACTGGCAAACTGGACCAATATTCTTCGTAGTGGCGCAGACTTAGACGATGTCTCTCATGGTTTTGTGACAAGTGCAGAGTTTCAATCACGTTACGGTGCGCTGGACGATAGCGAATATGTCACTCAGTTGTATCAGAACGTTTTGAATCGCTCGCCCGATGCTTCGGGGCAGGCGAACTGGATCGCACACTTACAGGCAGGTGAGTCCCGTGAGCATGTGCTGACAGGTTTTTCAGAGTCTGCAGAAAATCGCTTGCAGGCGGCAGCTTTGGTGAGGGGTGTCGATTACCAAGCTTGGGTTGGATAGT
>CAMCWG010000235.1 GCA_945882005.1 Bordetella parapertussis | reverse complement strand
CCCGCCGGCGTGATGCGGGATGGCGAACTGAATATGGGCTGCACCGAGATCATGTCTCCTTACGGAGACGCCATCTCGGGCGGCTAAGAGGTCTGCTTAAGCAACCACAGTGGGCAGACTAAGCTCTGCCCACCGAGCGACACGCATTAAGTGAGCATCCTGCTTGTAAGGAGTAACAAGCTGCAGACCGATGGGCAGGCCTTTTGCGGAGCGCGCGATTGGTAGAGTGATCGCTGGCAATCCCAGGAAACTCCACAGCGCACAGAACACCGGGTCGCCTGTAGAGCCCAAGCCTTCTGGGGCTGCGCCGGTCGCGGGGATCGTAAGGATTGCATCGAAGCCCTTGAGTTGATTCATCAGGTCGTGACGCAAAGTTTGCTGCGCTACGCGCACTTCTAAATACTCATACGCCGTACGATGCTGGCCCTTCTTAACAAGGTCCGTAATCGACTCACACAGCAAAGCCGCATGGTGTTTGAAGTGGTCCGCATGTATCACGCCTGCTTCGCACTCGAGCAAACATTGCAACATATCAATGCCACGCCAGTAGGCATCAGGCAAGGAAAACTCTTCAACGACTGCACCGGCCTTGCGCATCGCTGCAACCGACTGAGCCATCGCTTCTTTTTGCTCAGGGGTTACGAGGGCGTCATGAGGCGTTTTAAGCCAGGCTAGCCTTGGCGCTGCGCTAGGAGCAATGCCCGTCTGCGCATCCATCGGCACAGCCGGCAACACTATCGCATCCGGTTCACCGACTGAACGATTCCGCAATGTGTTGAACGCATAGGCAACGTCATTGACTGAACGGGCCAAAAATCCTACGTGGTCCAGAGAGCCGGATAGTGGGAAAACCCCCGCGCGCGGAATTGCACCATAGCTAGCTTTGAGTCCGACCACGCCACAAAACGCGGCTGGACGGATCACCGACCCGACGGTCTGGGTACCTAGCGCAATTGGCACGACACCGGCCGCCACAGCCGACGCGGAACCGCTGGAGGAGCCCCCTGGCGTATGACCGCGGTTCCAAAAATTCACCGTTGAGCCAGGCTGGCGAAAGGCAAATTCTGTCGTCACGGTTTTGCCAAAAACCAACCCGCCAAGCTGCCTGATCTTCGCTACGATCGGCGCATCATGGTCCAACATCTGGTCTGCATAGATAGGAGAACCGTTAGTTGTCGGCAAATCTTGTGTGGCGACTAAGTCCTTTACTCCGACCGGAATCCCCGCCCACTCGCCATCTCCAGTTTGAGCCAGGAGATCTTCTAGGGAGTTACGCGAAACGAACGCGCGTAGCCATGGTTCAGTTTCCTCAGCGCGGGCGTAGCACTGTTTGACGTAATCCTGAGGCGCCAACGCACCTGCGGCAATCGCACGGGTGGCGGCAAACAAACCAAGTGGAAGCTTTGACATAGTTAATCCTGTTGAAGCAATTTAGACGCACGGTAAGATATATACACTGATTTACTAGGTCAGCGAAACGCTTTTTGGAGTTCTGACATGTACAACCCAAAACATTTTGAGCAAGGCGATCTGAGCGTCGTGTCAGAGCTGATTGCACACTTTCCACTGGGCGTCCTTGTCACTTCACAGGGCGGCGCTCTCGAGGCAGACCACATCCCGTTTCTCTTAAGTGGAGACTTAGCGTCTGGCGCCAGACTCATTGGGCATGTCGCAAAAAACAATCCTGTTTGGCAACGCGCATCAACTGACGCAGAGACTATGGTGATTTTTCAAGGCCCTAGCGCCTATATTTCACCAAACTGGTATCCCTCCAAGCAAGTCCACCATGAAGTGGTGCCAACCTACAACTACGCGGTGGCACACCTTTACGGCAAGCTTTCTATCTCTCACGATCCCCAAACCAAGCTGGAGGTCGTAGACCAACTGACTGCTGCCATGGAAGCAGGTCGCAAGGCACCATGGCAAGTCTTGGATGCGCCGGCCGGCTACATTGACAAGATGCTCGAAGCAATCGTGGCCATTGAGCTATCCGTAACGCGTGTGCAAGCGAAATGGAAAATCAGCCAGAATCGCGAAGACCGGGATCGCCTTGGCGCCGCTCAGGGCCTTGCTAGCGAAACTTCCTCCCCAACCGCAGCGCACATGGCACGGATGGTAGAGGCTAAGACAGGTATAGGAAAACCTTAGCGCCTGGTCGGCGGATCACACACCACCATCGCCTGAATTAACAAACGGTGCTCATTGTTCTGGGGCGGAAACTCGGTGGCAGTCACTCTACACGCCGTCACCTTTTCGATAGCTTCAATTTGCCGAACCTTTTGTTTCTCCAGCTCTTCGGCTGACGATCCGCCCTGTTTGCCGCCATAAGCTTCCCAACGCCCGTTGCCCAGGGGCACAACGCTCACCTCGCGCTTATCTAACACCACAATCTGGCGGGCAGGGTCCCGGTGGTAATACACCGCACTGCTGCACCCCGCGAGGTTGACGAACACCACGCCGCAAAGGAGTATTACAGGTGTTTTTTTCATCGGGAATCTCGGGGCTCTTAGGATTAATTTACGGCACAATAAGCGTTCTACCGATATTATCCGGTTCAAGTACACAAGGCCAAGCGCGGCCTAAGCATAAACACCACAACGAAAAGGGGCAAGCAATCATGTCGAAAGAGGGCGTTCTGAATATTCCGTCGCTAAAAGGCAAGGTCTCCGACGCGGAGTGGGAGACACGGGTCAATCTAGCTGCCTGTTACCGCTTAGTAGAGATGTATGGCATGGCCGACATGATCGCCAACCACATCTCGGCTCGCATCCCTGGCGAGGAAGGTACTTATCTTATTAATGCCTATGGCATGATGTACGAAGAAATCACGGCGTCTAGTCTCATTAAGGTTGACCATCACGGCAATGTATTGAGCAAGCCTGACTTCGGCGATCTGAACTACGGTGTAAACAAAGCAGGGTCTGTGATTCACAGCGCGGTCCATCACGGCCGCCCGGATGTCGGCTGTGTGATTCACACACATAGCTGGGCCTCCATGGCGGTCTCGTCTCTTGAGTGTGGTTTGCTTCCGCTCACGCAAACTGCCATGCGGTTTCTCAAAATTAGTTATCACAACTACGAGGGCGTGGTGCTAGACGAAACCGAGCAGGAGTCGCTGGTACGTGACCTCGGCAACAGTGAGGCCATGATTCTGCGTAACCACGGTGCGCTGACCGTTGGTCGCACCATTGGTGAAGCCTTTAACTGGATGCATCGCTTAGAGCTTTCCTGCCGCGCACAAATCGGCGCGATGTCCTGCAACACACCTCTTTCGAAAGTGTCACAGAAAGTGCTCGATGAAACCTGGAACAACTATCAACCAGGCACCCGTCGCCCTTACGGCGTGATGGAGTGGACAGCACTCTTACGTAAGCTTGACCGTACCGATACCTCCTACCGCAACTAAAACGATAAAGGAAACTCTATGCTGCGTCGAATAACACTACAAGCGATCGCCCTCAGTGCACTGGCGGTATTCGCTCCTGCAATGGCACAAACATCGGCCAAGCCCATTACGATGCTGGTCCCATTCGCTGCAGGCGGCAACATTGACATCGTGGCGCGCATCATCGCGCCAGCTTTGTCCAAACAGCTCGGGCAAACAATTGTTGTTCAAAACCGTCCTGGTGGTGGTGGGTCAGTCGCCGCCGCGGAGGTTGCGCGCTCGCAGCCAGATGGCAGCACGCTGTTGATCACCACACCAAACCCGCTGGTGATCGTACCTAAGATGGTTTCTACTCCCTACACCATCAATAGCTTTGAAAGTATTGGTCTCATTTCATCGACCTCACTCGTGTTTACAACGAGAGCGGGCAACCCAAAATTTAAGGACATGGCGAGCTTTCTCACCTACGCTCGCGCCAATCCTGGCAAAGTCAGCATTGGTAATGCAGGGATTGGCACCACTAATCACATTGCGATCATGCAGTTGCAGTCTATTGCCAAATTGGATCTAAACGTTGTCACGTATAAAGGCTCTGGCCCCGCAATCATTGATCTTTTGGGTGGTCAGATCGATGTAATGGTCGATCAACTCTCAAGTTCCTTTGCAAATATTAAAGGCGGTCGGATTACCGCACTGAGTCTGCTTGCGCCCGAGCGTGACCCGCTTCTGCCAAACACGCCCAGTACAAAAGAGGTCGGCCTTCCAACATTGGACATCAGTACAACGCTTGGTCTGCTCGCTCCTGCCAAGACGCCGGAAGCAATAGTGAAACAACTTGGCGATGCCCTTTTTAAAGTTTTACAAGATCCAACCGTTAAAGAGCAATTGCTTAACGTCGCAAGCATTGCACGCCCTGGGCCTACAAACGCCTTCAGTGTTCTGCTTAAGCGAGAGGATACTATTGCCTCAGCGCTTGCAACAGCAGGCAAGCTCAAGGTCGAGTAACGTCTTTTTGACACTATTTTTGGATACATGCACATGAATTCGAACGACTTTCCCTCCTCGCTTAAGCGTCGTCAGGTTTCCCTGTCCCTTAGTGCAGTTGCCCTTGGAATAAGCGGCCTAAAGAGCGCCCAGGCTCAGCCCGCAACTGACTATCCTTCTAAGCCCGTAAAAATTGTTGTTTCGTTTACTGCCGGCGGGACGACAGACATCATTGCCCGCAGCGTAGGTAAC
>CAMCWG010000234.1 GCA_945882005.1 Bordetella parapertussis | reverse complement strand
AGCCACCGACATGATGCGTAACAAGCTCACGAATGTACTCCGGTGATTTCACCGCGAGGGCGTAACGCAAACCAGAGCCGATGAGGATTTTCTAGACGCCGTTTACCACACGGGCTCGCCGGTACATGTGAATCAACGAGCTGTGGTCTGTATTGAGATTCTGACAAACATCTGGGTAAACGCAACTAGGCTTGCGGCAGGCAGATTCGATTTCCGGGCTCTTACAACCAATGCGATACATGTTGGCTGTCGGGCCACCTAAATCCGAAATTACTCCGGTAAAGCCTGGCACCTTATCGCGAATGTCTTCAATCTCGCGAATCACGGAATCTTCACTACGACTTTGAATGATTCGCCCTTCGTGCTCCGTGATCGAGCAGAACGTACAGCCACCAAAACAACCCCGCATGATGTTCACACTAAAGCGGATCATCTCCCAGGCAGGAATCTTGGTGGCTCCGTCGTGGCTGCCATTCTCATCAGCATAAATCGGATGGGGGCTACGCGCATAGGGCAGATCAAACACCAAGTCCATTTCAGCGGTCGTCAATGGAATCGGTGGTGGAGTGATCCAGACATCTCGTGCCGTGCGTCCTTCTCCATGTGCCTGCACAATGGCCCTTGCATTACCTGGGTTGGTCTCAAGATGCAACACACGGTTTGCGTGTGCATACAGTACCGGATCAGATTTGACTTGTTCGTAGGACGGCAAACGAATCACGCTGCGATCACGCGGCGGGACCTTGAGTTTGCCCGGTGTTTGCAAGGATGGGTTCGGTGCAAACACAAGCGGGGACTCGCCCACTTTTAATTTTGTCTTGGCATTCGCCGCATCAGCGACCGCGCGCGCTTCGTCATTGCGCGCACAGCTCTCACCTTGCTCGAGCGCCTGCTCACTAATCATCAAGTAGGGATTGACGTGCGCCTCTACCCTGCCCGGCGCATCGACGCTCGTCGAATCAATCTCAAACCAACCCTCGGGCGTTTCACGTCGTAAAAATGCCGTGCCACGCACATCCGTAATTTGTTGTACAGGTTCTTTAGCAGCAAGGCGGTGCGCGATTTCAGCGACAGCGCGTTCGGCGTTGCCATAGAGAAGCAAATCACATTTGCTATCAATGACCACTGAACGACGCACCTTGTCGGACCAATAGTCATAGTGCGCGATACGCCTGAGCGATCCTTCAATGCCACCTAAAATAATTGGTACATCTTTGTAGGCTTCTTTACAGCGCTGCGTGTAAACGATCGCCGCACGATCTGGCCGCTTACCACCCACATCGCCTGCAGTGTACGCATCGTCACTACGCATTTTTCGATCGGCCGTATAACGGTTGATCATCGAATCCATATTGCCAGCGGTCACGCCAAAAAACAGATTGGGCTTACCAAGCGCTTTGAAGGGCTCGGCACTTTGCCAGTCGGGCTGGGAAATGATGCCAACCCTAAAACCTTGGTTTTCGAGCATACGGCCGATCACAGCCATGCCAAAGCTCGGATGATCCACGTACGCATCGCCCGTGACGATAATGATGTCGCAACTATCCCAGCCGAGTTGAGTCATCTCATCGCGGCTCATCGGCAAAAATGGGGCCACACCAAACCTCGCCGCCCAGTACTTGCGATAGCTACTTAGCGGCTTGGCATTGCGCGGAAACAGGGATACGTCGGCGTAGGCAGTCATGGCAATCTTTGAAGATGACCGATTGTACGGCAGTAGCTACAACGACCTATGGTGACCTTCCGGTAAATAGTGACATGCACATAAGTGATATTTAAATCACTTTTTTATTAAATTTATTTAATATGTGATATATAATTTACTTGTGAATATGAAAAGCAGCACCAACATGCAACCGAAGGACAATGTTTTGGATCCGCTCATCCAAGACATCGTTCGCACGCGAAAATCCCAACGGCTCTCCCAGCAACAAGTCGCAAACATAGCGGGTGTTTCTCGCCGAACCATCGTCCTGATTGAATCAGGGGGAGACTGCACGCTCTCCACCCTACGCCGAATCTGTACAGCCCTAGGCTTGCAAATCAACGCCCATACACAACATGTGCCAGACCTAGATGACGTCACACGCGAGAACGAAATGCTGTTTTCCAAACTGCGTTCGCCTCAGAATAACTGATCCCCCCCTAACTATGCTTGACGTATACGTGTCCAAACAGTTAGTCGGAATTCTAGATCAGCCGAATTCCTACACCTATGTCTTCAACTACTTGCCCGACGCACCGAGCAATCTGCCGATTTCACTGCTCATGCCCAAGCGGACAGAGAGCTGGATCAGCCGAGACTTACACCCCGTGTTTCAAATCTCCTTGCCCGAAGGCGCATTGCGTGAACTTATTGTTAGAAAATTTGGCAAGCGGTTCGACCGCTTTGGAGATCTCGAGCTACTCGCAGTCGTCGGTGAAAACATGATGGGGCGCATCCAGGTCACGCCGCACGGAAAGCCGCTATCCGGGCTTACTCCACAAGAATCTCTATCTCGTCTCATTCAAGAAGACACGACACAGCTTGTAAAGCATTACCTTGGCGCGCGCTTACAAGAATCAGGCGTGTCAGGCGGACTTATAAAGTTTCTGGCGAAAAGTCCGAGCAATCATCAAGAGAGTCGAACTACGCTAGCGCTCGATGACTGGATCATTAAGCTAAACGACGATGACCATCCACACATCGTATTACTTGAATACTTCGGGATGATGGCAGCACGCGCAGCAGGCCTGACGGTACCAAAAGTGTATCTTGCAGACGATCGCAGACACCTATTGATCAAACGCTTTGATTCAAATACCCGAGGTGAGCATCTGGGGTTTGAGGATATGTGTGCGCTGCTAGGCCTGCCAGCCAAAGATAAATTCACTGGCTCAGTGGAGCGCCTGATCAGGACGATTGGCACTTATTGCCACGGAGAAAAAAAGAGAAAATCATTTGATCATTTTTTTGGACAGTATCTTCTTGCATCCACCCTGCGCAACGGCGACGCTCATCTGAAAAATTTTGGCTTGCTTTATGAATACCCTACGACCGCTGAACTTGCGCCTGTATACGACATGCTCAGCATGTCTGTTTATGCGCCGACTCTTGCCAATTCTAGAGATACAGACGACGGACTAGCCATCAATTTCGAGGGCTCAAAACGCTGGTTAACGACCCAAACGATCGATGCCCTAGCAAAGCAGTGCCTGATAACTGCACGTAACGTAAAGGATTGGAAGGCAAAGATAGCAGACGGACTTATCTACACAGCCGACGAAGTGCTTGGCTACATAAAAAAATACCCCGAAGACAACTTTGCACCGACTGCACACCGCATGCTAGAGCTCTGGGCAGTCGGACTAGATGCGTTGGACAGCAAAGCTGCACAACGCTTGAGGAATATTACTTCGGTACTCTAAACATCGCGCAAAGCTTGTTCCCAATTGGATCACGCAGATACGCGAGGTAAAGCTTGCCGGCAGGACCTTCACGATAGCCAGGAGGATCTTCGCAAGTTGTACCGCCATTCGCAACACCGGCAGCATGAAACGCATCGACTTGTTCTGGTGACTTTGCGGCAAAGCCGATCGTCCCGCCATTAGCAGTCGTGGCTGCTTTGTTATCAATCGGCAGTGTGAAGGCAAACGCACCTGTAGGTGTGCGATAAAAGTATCGAATATCTCGATTGAGGACACCGGGTGCAATACCCAAGGCGCCAAGGCTCGCATCATAGAACTTGCGTGACGCTTCTAAATCCGTTGCACCTACCATTACGTGACTAAACATATCAGCTCCAAAAATCTAGGTTGGGACAGACGAGCGTAACCTGAAATCACCCATCGCGCGAGAGTCTAAGCGTGCCATCTCAATAAACTCGTCCGTTCGATCCGAGGGATGCATCAAGGCCTGAATGTCAGGCGACAACATCCATTGATTCACCGTCCGATGTGCATCTGCGGCGCGCAGATGCTCTATCACCAATACACCATGCGCCACGGAGTCAGTGCCCGGACGAAACCGAGCTTCCGGTGATGGGTCGGTGACCGAGGTCGTCTGGGCCACACGCCGGTTGGCCAACACCGATTCATATAGACGCCAACGACATGCCGCAGTAGGTGCATGCGCATGCAAAACCTTTTGCCACGCATCAATATCAGCATGCCTAGGCTTATCCCCACCTTGAAGTTGCCCCAACCTTATCGTCACAACCCATGCACCCGCAGCGCGCCCCTCGTAGCTCACAAGCCGTCCGATCGTACGACACATGTTTTTAAAATGCGCCATGATGAATTGGGTGTCAGGCGTCGGATTAAGCAGCGCCGCTTGATAAGCAGGCGCTTCTAAGACGCTCACATCGTCTAGATCGTAGCTCGTGAAAAAGCGTGGAGACATCTTTTGTGGCGAAGGATTCGGTGTCTCATACCGAACGCCTTGTTGCACACCCGGCAAACCGACACGATCGGGTAGATGTTCATTCATATACCAGTGCTCGTACTTGTCGAGCACACTCTCGTCGCACTCATTCCAAACAGCCAGGAGTCCGTTCATATCAAACGCTCACCACCAAATTAATCATCAACCGTCTAGTCAACCGCCCCCCGAGGCGCTTACCCATAACCTACGCGACCCGCACACTCACCGCGTTAGCATTTTC
>CAMCWG010000233.1 GCA_945882005.1 Bordetella parapertussis | reverse complement strand
GTATCGACCGAAAGCATGCTTTACCGCATCCAAGCCGCTGTTGATGCGCGTACCGACCCCGACTTTCTGATCATCGCCCGCACAGACGCTCGGGCAGTGGAAGGCGTAGATGCCGCGATAGAGCGATGCCATCGTTATCGAGAGGCCGGCGCCGATGCGATCTTCTTTGAGCAGGCGCAAAATCGAGAGGAACTGCAAAGAGTGGGGATCGAGTTCAAGGGGGTGCCACTGGTGGCCAATATGATCGAGCGCAGCAAGACGCCGATCCTGCCTGCGAGCGACCTGCTGTCTATGGGTTTTAACATCATCCTTTACGCCAACCTTGCGCTGTATTTGGGAACCTTCGCAATCAAGAACGGTTTGAAGCAACTACGTGAGGAAGGTCACAGCCTTAACATGATGGAGCGCATGCTTAGCTTCCAAGAACGGCAAGAGCTTGTCGGATTGGCCAAGACCGACGCGGCGGAGAAGGATCTTGTCGATCGGGTGAAGAAACGGCTCGCGGCTAGCGAGCGTTGAGGTGGTTCTGTCGAATTAAGAATAAACGACAATCCCTGCAATGCTTGATTTCCGCCAAAGTCTGATCAACAGCAACTTGAGCAAGGTTCTCCAACAACTTCACTATCCGCTGGAAGTCATGTTGACCTGCGTGCGCTGGTACGTGGCCTACCCTTTGAGCCTGCGCCATGTCGAGGAAATGATGCAGGAGCGCGTTGTTTTCGTTTACCAATCTGCTGTGCACCGCTGGGTAATCGAAGTTTTACCGGTGATGGCTGCAGTCTTTCGCAAGCGTAAGCAACCCGTTGGTGGGAGTTGGCGCATGGACGAGACCTGCATCAAAGTCGCGGGCAAGTGGAAGTACCTTTGTTGATGAGGACCGATCATGGATACAATTGATTTTCGATTCCGGCCGGTAGGCACGCAATCAATAACCCGCGACCTGACCCATGAGTATCTGCGCAAGATGCGCCTTCAACCGGCACCGTCGTTTGAGCGCCAGGACATGGACCTGATGTTTCAGGAAATGGACGAAGCAGGCATCGAGATGGGCGTGATCGGCGTGCCCGCGCCGACTGATAAGCCGGGTTTCAAGTCGACTGGCAACCAGGCCATCGCCGAGTTCGTGAAGCGTTTCCCGAAACGCTTTGTCGGTTTCGGCTCGCTCGATGCCGCCGATCCGGCGCGCGCCCTTGATGAGATTTCAAGAGCGGTCGACATGGGCCTGGTTGGCCTCACGCTTGAGCCTTCGACCTCGCGTGTGAAGCGCCATTTCAACGACCGAGTGTTCTACCCAATCTTCGAAGCGGCGCAAAAGCGAAAGCTACCAATGCTGACAGTTATGAGTTGCCTGCTCGGACCACACTTGGATGACTGCCATCCGGAAATGGTGGACCATGTAGCGACAGATTTCCCGGAACTCACTCTCATCATTCAGCACGGCGCGTGGCCATATTCGCGCGAGGCTTGCGGGCTCGCCTACAAGCAGAAAAACGTGTATTTGGTACCCGGCCAATATCTGCACTACGAATTTCCCGGTTCGGAAGACTATGTCAAGGGCGCAAACCGCCAGTTGTCGGATCAAATGCTGTTTGGCAGTGTCTATCCGAACTGTGGACCTTTGAAGGAAGTGCGACAGATCGTCGATACACTAGGTTTTGCCAGTGAAGAGATCAAGGCCAAGTACTTGGGCGGCAATGCTCGACGCCTACTTGGGCTTGCCGCCAGTCAAGTGGGTCGCTGACGAGAGGTTATGCAGCGCCTGACCGGTCGTTACACCCGCAAACAGCCGTTCAGCTCTGCGTGGTGCACATGGTGCGGTTCTGTTGCATTAGTGGCGTCTGGCCTAAAACTGGAGTTGGTTTCTGGTGATTTACCTCATCAGCCAGACAAAGACCGGATTGTCGGCCCTGGCTCTCAAGCGCCAGATCGGTGTGAGTTACCCAACGGCTTGGCTGATACACCACAACCTGATGAAAGCCATGACTGAGCCAGAAGCGCGCTACACGCTAAGTTGCAAGGTCTGGGATTCCCCCAATCCCAGTTTGGGCAAGCCATAGGCCCAGGACTTCCTTCTCGCCGGCCATGCTGATGCCCAGCGCTAGGTACACGGCCTTGGCGCGTACAGCCCCGGCGTCACGGGTTTTGACATGGATGCAGTCTAGATAGTCGCCCCCGAAAAACCCCAAGAATCCAGCATCCATGCGGGTTACAGGACGATTTTCGGCATAGATATTGCATGGATTTGCAGCATTAAAGCTTCAAACCTTGCAATACCATGGCACTACGCGAGACCCCCCAAACGGCTGATTCGGACCTCTTTCGCCAAGAGCTGAGCAACTTGATTGACCTGCGTCACCCGTTGGTGCAACTCAGGCAGAAGATCGATTGGCAATCGTGTGAGAGCCGTTTTGTTGGCCTGTATGCGGCAGGTGTTGGACGTCCGGCTCACCCCATCCGGCTGATGGTTGGGCTGCAACTGCTCAAACACACCTGCAACGTCTCTGACGAAGAGGTGGTAGCCAGCTGGGTAGAGAACCCCTACTGGCAATACTTCTGCGGCGAACAATACTTTCGCCATGACCTGCCGATCGACCCAAGCCTCATGACAGGGTTTCGCAAGAGGATTGGACAGGCCGGTCGTGAATTCATTTTGGGCCTGACCTTGAGTGCAGGATTAGCCACCAATACCGTTGCCAAGTCTTCACTGGCCATCGTCAACGTCGACACCACCGTGCAGGACAAGGCGGTCACGTTTCCCACCGATGCAAGGCTGCTGCACAAGGCACGAATTGCGCTGGTGCGTCTGGCCAAGCGCAAGGGCATCGAGCTGCGCCAAAGCTACGAGCGTATTGGCAAGGCAGCGTTTGTGCGCAGCCAGCGCTACGCGCATGCACGTCAGATCAACCGTGCCGCTGCCCAGACCAGAAAGCTGCGCACCTACCTGGGCTGCATCATCCGGGACATTGAACGCAAGATGCACACTGATGAGTCGACACCATCGCGCCGACTGAAGCTTATGCAGACCGGGGGTACAAGGGACATGGCTGTCATACCGATTTCTTCAAGGTGTGGATATCAGGAAGCAAACGCGGTGTGACGAAGGCCATAGAGCGCAAGCTCAAGCGGCGCAACGCTGTTGAGCCGGTGATTGGGCACATGAAGTCTGATGGCCGATTGGCTCGAAACTTTCTCAAAGGCGTTGAGGGCGATGCGATGAATGCGCTGCTGTGTGGTGCCGGGCACAACCTGCGCAAGATCCTCAAGAAGCTGCGGCTTCTTTGCGCTCAATTGGGCATCTCAATGCAGCGGCTCTTGAGCGTCTGCCACATTGAGCTTGCTGCATTCAAATCGTTGGCCGCTTGAAAATCGAGTTTCTCAGGGACGACTAGATAAACGATGGGGCACAGCGAGTCCAGCGGGCGGGCCTTCCAGGCTTTAGCTTCATCCATCACTGCATCAGTAACTGACGAAATGAGCGTAGGTGAAACTTCTGCGCCATACATTTCTTCGAGGTGACTCTGGATTTCCCGTACAGTCATAGCTCGGGCGTAGAGCGACAGAATCTTTTCGTCAAAGCCTGCCCAGCGGGTCTGGTGCTTGTTGATGAACTGCGGCGCAAAGCTGCCGTGACGGTCGCGTGGGATTTCTATGGGCAGTTCGCCAAAGTAACCCTTAAGTGTCTTCTTGCTCTTGCCGTTGCGGGTGTTGCCAGCAGTGTTGGCGACGGTGCCGTTCTTGGCGTGGCCCAAGTGTTCGGCCATCTCGGCTTGCAGGGCACGTTCAACCAGTTTCTTGGTCAGCAGCTTGAGCAGGCCATTCTCACCAATGAGGTCTTCAGATCTCTTGTAATCAGCCAGCAGACTGTCGATCAGTTCGTTCGTGACGGTCATTTATTTACATTTCCATTGAAGTGCTGCAGTGTCCTGCCAATTGACCGTTTACACAAAAGTTTTTATACCCCCGTTCCGTTACGAACGAAGGCTAAGTTACGCGAGGCAGCGAACGAGCAAATGGCGATGCTGGACAGAACCCCGGAGCGCGTGATTGCTTATTTCCAAGGCAGCCGAGTGCGTTACGCCGCTTGATACTACACCGGGCCAGAGCAATAATTTGGAACCAATATGAGCGTCTGCTTCGACTACCGGCGAAGATCCGTCCTGTTTCGTAGTATTATCGACACATTAACTGGCTCTTAAATGACCAATCCTACTTTGCCGTACGGTCCGCTCTCTAGCGTTCGAGTGGTCGACATGTCGAACATGGGCATGGGTTCGTTTGCGACTCAGATGCTGGGTGTCGTAATCGTGGTCGTCGTCACGATCAACTTCCAGTGGCGCATCGGCATCGATCAACTGCGCTACGTGAATAGCGTAATGGCCGACAAGGTCTGCGCGCAGGTTGGCCACATAGTCTCCGATGACCGCAACGACGTCTTCGGCCAGGCGGCCGCCTCATTTTTTATGCGCGCGGTGCCGACTACAGCGCCGCGCGGCTGATCGCAAGCGTGCCAAGCGTGTCACCTGCCCTTGCTCTTACCGATCATGTTTCAGCGCCGCGCTTGCTTAGCCTCATCGAGGATCTGGCGCGCTTCGGGGCGAGGAGCGATGGTGGAGTCGATCGTCAGGCGTTGGCTGCCGCGGAGTTCGACGCCCGTCGCTTTCATGTCGGCTA
>CAMCWG010000232.1 GCA_945882005.1 Bordetella parapertussis | reverse complement strand
TACGGTCGGTTAGCGCTCCACCGAGCAGCGTGCCGACTGCGATCGCCGCCATAAAAATAAATAGTTGAACCTGCGCTGCCTGAACCGGCAGGTTAAAGCGTTCGATTAAATAGAAGGTAAAGAAGGATGTGAGGCTCGAGCTATATATATTCTTGGAGAACAGCAGAAGCATCAAGATTGTGATGAGAAACAGCACTCGGCCGCGCGAAAGCGATCGCAGATTTTCTGCCGCCTGTGCTGCGGCCTGCACGCGTGGTTTGATGTTCGCACGATACCAGCCACCTACGCGCGTCAGCAGCGCCATTGCGATTAAGGCAGCTACGGAGACCCAGGCGATTGCGCCTTGTCCATGCGGCAAGACAATAAAGGCCGCCAAGAGCGGCCCGACTGCTTGCCCGAAATTTCCGCCTACCTGGAACAGTGCTTGTGCGGTGCCAAAACGTCCGCCGGAGGCCATACGCGCGACTCTTGAAGCTTCTGGGTGGAAAATAGCCGAGCCGGTGCCGACTAAAGCGGCAGCAAACAGCACCGCCGCATAGCTTTGCGCAATCGATAGCAACAGCAATCCAATCAGCGTGGACCCCATCCCAATCGCCAGGGAGAAAGGCATAGGACGTTTATCGGTGTAGGCCCCGACAGTCGGTTGGAGCAGAGATGCCGTTAACTGGAAAGCCAGCGTGATCAGACCGATCTGAGTGAAGTCCAGATCAAATTCTTCCTTTAACAATGGATACAGGGCCGGAATGAGCGACTGTATGAGGTCGTTGAGCAGGTGACAGACACTGAGCGCCACCAAAATTGGCATCGCTGCAGCCTGAGCGCTTGGCGCTGAGGGGGGAGGGGTGTTGCTGGTGGGCGAGGCTGCAGTAGTCATCGCCTGATTCTAAGCAGGCCGAGGTCGTTTTGGCAACAGATTATCTGCGCGGGGCATCTATTTCGTTCAGACGCCTCGCGCATCATCGGGAGTTACTGTGCTTTGACATTGGCTTGAGTAATCACTTTGCCCCATTTGGCAACTTCATCCTCAAGGAACTTGGCGGTCTCGGCAGGGTTCTTTCCCATGGGGATGATACCCAGTTCATTGAAGCGGGCTACGATTTCAGGACTTTGTAAAGCCTGTGCGACGGCCTTTGAGAGCTTATCTACGATCGCAGGTGGCGTGCCGGGTGGCGCGAAGTACATCACCCAGCTAGAGGACTGGATCGGCGGGCCACCGGCCTCAACGATGGTCGGTACTTCAGGTGCTGAGGGCAGCCGCTTGTCTGCAAACATGGCCAGGGCGTTGACTTTGCCTGCGCGTACGTGCGGCATCATTGAGCTTGGGACGTCAACGAGCAGTTGGATGTTGTTGGCCATCAGGTCCGCCAAGGCAGGCGCTGTGCCTTTGTAAGGGACGTGAATCATCTGAACACCCGTGGTGTGTTGTAACAGTTCGGACGTTAGGTGCGCTGCAGCACCAATACCAGACGATCCAAAGGCCACCTTACCCGGATTCGCCTTTGCATAGACGATCAGTTCGGCAACGTTCTTTGCTGGAAACTGTTTGCTCGAGGTAAGAATGAGTGGCGAAATTGCCACGAGCGAAATTGGCACGAGTGCTTTGTGGTCGAACGGAAGTTTGCCTTGGTATAGCGTTGCATTGGCAGCGTGTGCCGTAATGGTCGTGAGCAAGGTGTAGCCGTCTGGCGCTGCTTTGGCCACGAAATCTGCACCAATAATCGAGTTAGCACCTGGCTTGTTCTCGATCACAATGGGCTGTCCGAGAATGGTTTGGACCTTGGCGCTTACCATCCGTGTGACGTTATCCGTGAACCCACCGGGGGTGTAGGGGACGACCCAGCGAATAGGCTTGTTTGGATAGTCTTGTGCGACGGCACTGCCGACTAGCGATGTAAAACAAAGCGCTGTCGCGATAACGATGTTGTGCAGTTTCATTGATGTCCTTTTGCTTGGGTACGCTTTAAAGTGCTGACGACCCGCGAAGGCCGTCAGTATTGCAGTAGCGTACAGCGCTTAGGACTATTTGGCAGCGAGGGGATCCCCTAGTATCACTGACTCGTAGGCGTGTAGAGCGGTCGCACCGCCCGTATGCAGGAAGAGCACGTTGTCATCTGCTTTGAAGAAGCCCTTGCGCGAGAGTCCAATGAGTCCAGCCATAATCTTGCCCGTGTAGACCGGATCCAGCAAGATCGCTTCAGTACGTGCCAGCATTTGTACCGCTTCTATCATGGCCGGATTGGGGAGTGAATACTTGGGACGCCACCAGTCTCCGTAGGAGACGACCGCCTCGGGGGGGACGCTAATGCCAGTCTGAAGCAGATCCATAATCGACTGTGCTTCTTTCAGTACCAGCGGATTTTGGTCTCCAGGATCACGGCTCACGCCAATCCCGACCAAGGGGATACGAATGTTGTTCCCGAGAAAGCCTGCAACGAGGCCGCCATGGGTGCCTGAGCTACCTGAGCCCACCACGACGTAATCCATGGGCTGACCCATATCGAAGAGCTGCTGTTGCAACTCCTGGGCACAGGCGACATAGCCTAAGCCGCCAATCGCGTTAGAGCCGCCTCCGGGGATGATGTAGGGCTTGCGGCCTTGGCTGCGCGCTTCGGCGGCCATCTTTTCCATTGCTTCTGCCATATTTGTTCCGGCCGGCACAACGGTGATTGCATCAACGCCAAGCAAGCGAAACATGAAGTTGTTGCCGCTTGCATCTGGATCATAGCTGTTCGGGATGCGCTCTTCAATCACAAACTGGCATTTCAGCCCCTCTTTGACTGCAGCGGAGAGAGTAATGCGGCAGTGATTGGACTGTGGGGCACCGCAGGTGATTAGGGTGTCGGCGCCTTTGGCGAGCGCATCACCCATTAGAAACTCAAGCTTGCGTGTTTTGTTACCGCCTGGTGCGAGGCCCAGCATGTCGTCACGTTTAATCCAAACTTTTGGACCGCCTAGTGCCCGCGTGAAGTTGGGTAAAAACTCAATCGGCGAAAAGCCTTGTGTGTACTGACGACGGGGAAAGCGACTGATGTCCATCAATGACTCCAAATATGTGGATGTTTATTCTTCAGCACAACTAAGGTGCGGTGTTCGCACCAGACTGGCGCTGATTGAGAGCCAATGTATACCTGAGCTCAAAGGCTTGCCAAGTATTAATTACAAATTAGTTAATTTCTGTTGACCTTTTGCGATTGAGTGGATAGCATCAATATGTCACTTTGTATCTAAAAGACCTTAGATTTCATGTTCGCCTATACCGTTCGTCGCTTACTGATGACGATCCCCGTCATGCTGGTCGTTGCGATTTTTGTATATGGGTTGTTGGATCTCGCACCGGGGGATCCGGCAGTCTTTCTCGCTGGTGATGATGCAACACTCGAAGACATCGCACGCATTAGGATGACCCTCGGTCTTGATCAACCGTTCTATCAGCGCTTTGCAATGTGGTTGGCTAGGGTTTTGCAAGGGGACCTCGGGGTCTCTTTGTTTACCGGCGTATCTGTGACTGAAATGATCGTGCAACGCATGGCACCGACCTTCACATTGATGTTGATGACCTTGTGCGTTTCGGTGTTGGTAGCGATTCCGCTTGGGGCCTTGGCTGCTTGGCGTCACAACAGAGCCTATGACCGCGGCGTCATGATTCTGGCGGTTCTGAGCTTTTCGCTGCCAACCTTTGTTGTTGGATACATTCTCGCCTGGGGGCTGGGCATTGAATTACGGTGGTTACCCGTTCAGGGCTATGCGCCGTATTCGCAAGGTGTGTGGGCCTCGATTCAGACCTTAATTCTTCCGACGCTTGCGCTGAGCAGTGTGTATGTTGCACTGATTACACGCATTACGCGCGCCACCTTGCTTGAAACTCTTTCACAAGACTATGTGCGTACCGCGCGTGCCAAGGGCGTTGGTAATAAGAACATTCTTTTTAAACACGCGCTCAAAAATTCAGCCATACCGATCGTCACAGTAATTGGTAGCGGAGTCGCCTTGCTCATTAGCGGTGCTGTTGTGACCGAAACTGTATTTTCGATCCCTGGACTCGGACGCTTGACGGTAGACGCAATTTTGCGCAAAGACTATCCCATCATTCAAGGTGTGATTTTGTTGTTCAGCTTCATGTATGTGTTGGTGAATCTGCTGATCGATCTTCTGTATCGGGTATTTGATCCGAGAATTAAATACTGATGCGTAAATTTTTCACATTCCTCGTCAAGCATCCTACGATCGCCGTAGGGGGTACATTGCTGTTGGCGCTTATCTTGATGGCGATCTTTGCACCTTGGATCGTTACAAAAGACCCAATGACGTTATCTCCGATACACCGCGCGCGCGTACCAAGTGAGCAGTTTTTGTTTGGTACTGACTTGTTAGGTCGAGATGTCTTTGCGCGTGTCGTGTATGGCGCGCGCGTCTCGCTCATCGTCGGGTTTACGGTTGCTTTCCTGTCTGCTGTGATTGGAACGATTATTGGATTGACCTCGGGCTTTGTACGCTGGGTTGATGCAATTGTGATGCGTGTTATGGATGGGCTGATGTCTATTCCAACAATTCTTTTGGCGATTGCGCTGATCGCTTTAACGCGCGCGTCGCTCGAGAACGTGATTATCGCGATTACGATCGCGGAGGTGCCCAGGGTGGTGCGCTTGGTCAGGGGGCTTGCACTGTCGCTGCGCG
>CAMCWG010000231.1 GCA_945882005.1 Bordetella parapertussis | reverse complement strand
GGTCAGATTAATTTCTTCGTCTCCGTTCTTACCAATTGTCAAAACCATATCTCATTTGATCGGACCTTGTTTAAGTCGATTCAATAAATCGGTATCTAGGAAACGGTTAGGTATGCCAAGAATATTGATCAGCGCACTCAGGCTGCAATACCTCTCATACGCCGCATATCTTTTTTAACGCACCGCTCTTGGCCCACGTCGTCAACGCATTTAAGAACTCGTGCACTGCTGGATGGTTATTGTATCGACGTGTCATCGTATAGACGTCAGCCGACAGAGACGTGTCGATTAATTCTCGAAAAACAATTTCGCCTTTACGAATGTGCGCTAACGATGCAGGCGCCAAGGCAACGCCTAAACCAGCCGCAACCCAGTTGATCATAGCGGGCATTTCAATCACATTCTGTGCAACGCTAGGCACGAAGCCCTCAGCAACGCAAGCATCAAAGACACTTTGTGCATAGGCTGATGATTCAGGCTGCAATAAGACCATCGATTCATTGCGTAAATCCTTGAGGTGGATTTTTCGCTTCTTCGCCAAGCGATGATTAAGCGGCAAGACAGCCATCACGGGGTCACGCCACAGCAGTTGAGCGGACAAATCTGGCTGCTCCGAGGGATTGCGCAATACGCTAATATCAACTCCGCCATCATATAGAGACCGCAAATGATCGACCGGTTTCATTTCTCGCAGAATAATCTCTACCTGTGGCCGGGCAGCGCGGAACTCGCCTATAAAGTAAGGTAATGGCCCCATAAAATGAGAGCCGGACAGGCCAATCTGCACTTGTCCCTCCAGACCCTTTTCAACTTGCTTGACGTGATCACAGGCTTGATCCAGGCGGTCAAGTATTGCCTGACAGTGCGTCAAAAATACTTTGCCCGCTTCACTCAGTTCAACACTACGACTTGTGCGGTAAAAAAGTTTGCTGCCTAACTCTTGTTCAAGATTTGCTATTTGCAAACTTAGCGGAGGTTGAGAGACGAAGAGTTTCTCAGCCGCGCGAGTAAAGTTCAATTCTTTCGCCAGAACAACGAAATAACGTAATTGTCTGAGTTCCATGATTGATTCGTTTTAGATATAGATGAATTTAAATTATGTATTAGACAGTATCAATCTTCAAGTAGAAGATACGTTCTTCTTGAACTTTTCTGGCAAACCATCATGTCAAAGTCATACCGAGTTGGCTTAATTGTCCCGAGTTCCAACACAACTATGGAAACGGAAATCCCAGCCATGTTGAGAGCGAGAGAGTTAGTGCTACCTGAACGCTTTACGTTTCACTCCAGCCGGATGCGAATGATGGAGGTTACGAAAGAACAGCTAGCAGCGATGGATCGCGACTCTGACCGCTGTGCGATTGAGTTGTCAGATGCGCGTATGGATGTCATGGGCTATGCCTGCCTGGTGGCAATCATGAGTATGGGTTTAGGCTATCACCGTGAGTCACAAAAGCGTTTGCACGAAATAACAATCGCAAATGGTGGGGCCGCCCCTGTCACAACGAGCGCAGGCGCGTTAGTCGAAGGCTTAAAAGCGATCGGGGCGAAACGCGTGTCAATCATCGCGCCTTACATGAAACCCCTCACGCAAGTGGTGATCAGCTATCTGGAAAACGAGGGTATCGAGGTCATTGATAGTATTTCGCTGGAAATACATGACAACCTAATGGTCGGTGCTCGTGATCCGAAAGCTCCTGCGGATCTTTGGCGACAACTAAATGTGCATCATGCAGATGCCATTGTTGCCTCAGCATGTGTACAGATGCCTTCCCTGGCTTCTATTCCAATGATCGAGCAAGCCAGCGGTCTGCCTGTCGTATCGGGCTCGGTCTGCACGACCTGGTCAATCTTGAAGCACTTAGGCATCGAACGCTGCGTACCTGATGCAGGCGCCCTACTCTCTGGTCGTCACTAACATGTTTATAGCCAGATATCACTTTCAAAATATTAAATAAAAGACTTAAGTCATTCCTTAAATGTATTCAATCAAACCTAACTTCACCCTAACGGAGTCCTCTATGAAAACCGCTCTTACTTCTTTAGCACTAATGACCCTAGCAACTATTTCACACGCAGAGACCTTTACCCTCAGCAGTCCAGATATCAAAGCCGACAGTGTGATTGAGAAGCGTTTTGAGTTTAATGGTTTTGGTTGTGCTGGTGAAAACAGGTCACCGACCCTCAATTGGAAAGGGGCTCCGAAGGACGCAAAGGCATTCGCAGTGACTGTGTATGACCCCGATGCTCCCACGGGTTCTGGGTGGTGGCACTGGATGGTGATCAATATCCCGGCGGATGTTCAGACATTAACTGCGAACGCAGGTGCTGTTGGTGGCGCAAACTTGCCTAAAGGCGCTAGTCACGGTCGTAATGACTACGGGGCTTCTGGCTGGGGGGGCGTCTGCCCACCAGCAGGTGCTAAGGCGCATCGTTATATATTTACAGTACATGCTCTCAAAGCCTCAATTGAAGTTCCGGCAGATGCGACAGCCGCGTTGACTGGCTATGTCATGGGGATGAACACGATTGCCAAGACCAGCTTCACAGCGAACTATCGGCGTCCCGGTGCAAAATAGCGAGAGAAGAATAAGAGGCAATCTTCACTGATTACTCCACCATTACCGCACAAGACCATCCATTCGAGGGTGGTCTTTTTTTGGTGGGGTATCGGTTTGGGAATATATGGGTGCGGGGGTGCTCTTGATACAGCCCGACTGATCAAAGCACCTTTGTCATAAAAATGCTGAACGGATCAGGCCGATAGTCTGCAAAAGGCTCACAGAACTCAAAGCCACTACGCTGATACATAGCCAGTGCTGGTGTGAACGCCTCTCCAGATCCCGTTTCAAGACTCAGTCTACAGTACCCCCGAGCCCTTGCCACTTGAATAATATGGTTAAGTACGGCCTGCCCTACGCCCATCCTAAGAAACTGCGGCTTTGTTCGCATCGACTTTATTTCACCATGTGTAATGTCAATTTCTTTCAAAGCACCACAGCCACACAGCTCGTGATCGTGCCAAACCGACCAGAATGTAATCTCAGGTTTTCGCAAACCCTCGAGCGGCAAGGCGTGCACACTTTCAAGCGGAGAATTGCTCAACATACCGGCCATATGCTCGCGTATGAGCGCCTGCACTTCTGGTCCACTGAGATCGTCTCGTCGAATTTCGAATGTCATAGCACTCAGCCGTCATGTAGTTAAAAAATGACCTTATTTAAAGCGTCACTAGTATGGCGTCCTTATTGACCTCAAGGCATTCTATGTGATCACTAAGAAATTTTACGCGACGAGCTCCCAGTCCAAGCTTATCGGTAAATGGGTTTGCCGTCGTATTATGTGAAGCTGTCATAAACAAGTTATAAGAAAGCCTACGGCAAACCGTCGATAGCAATTACAGGACTCCGTTAAGTGAATAAAGTCATCAACCTAAACGAATGGCCTGAGTTTGTCGAAGGTGATCCACTAGCCGATGCAGTCATCGCTGATTGGTTAAACGCCACCTCTGAAGAAAAAGGATGGTTAGTTCAAGCGATGAAGGACGGTGTACGGTTTATTCCTCAGGCCCCCGCGTCTTATAAGTCATTCCTCGCCCACGCCGAAGAATGTTTACAGGGTGCTGCGTTTCTGGATCAAGCCAATTTGCCGTATTTATATGCGGGTCCCATTTGGTTAAGTATCTCGCTGGGGCCTGGTGCTCTCCTGCATACCTATACAGATCCAGCCATTGCTGACACACTGATCCAGAGCGGAAAACTCGTGGGTGAAGCTGCGTCTAAACGGTTATCTGAAACGCAACTCTGGCTCCTTAAACTGTTACAAGCTGACGCATGGACGTTGGGAGGCTCAGGGTATGTTCACACTCTGCAAGTCCGCCTAATTCATGCCAAAGTGCGAGCGCACATAAAAAACAAGGGACAGAATCTCAAAAGCCGCCAACCGCTAGATCAGCGTCAAATGGTCCGCACATGGTTGGATTTTGCAGTGGTTTCACCAAGAGCGCTTGAACTTCTTGGCATTACATGGACTGCGCAAGAAAAATCCCACGTTGCGGCACTCTGGCAAATAGTCGGACGACTCTTGGGAATACCATCAAGAATCATGACTGAGCTTACTCGCAACGGCTGCGCAGAGGACTGGCTAAGGAGTTTTGATCTAGATATGCCTTATCCGGATGAAAACGCGAAAATTTTAACTCAATCTATGCTTGAGGCCATAGGTCAACGCATGTCCGAAGCGATGAGAATACCGAAAAGTGTTGCCATTCCACTCATGCACGGGTTTGCTCGACATATTCATGGCAATGAGCTGTCCGATGCAATTGGTGTCTCGGATGCTTCACTCTCTGCGCTGATACCTACTTATGTCGATGCCAACCGCTATCACATGCAAAGGCTCAGACAAGATGACAGCTACAGAAAATCTGTCATTACTCAATCAAGCAAACAAATCCACTCAATCTGCGCCCAAATAGACGGTTCGGCGGCCTATCAGCAAAACTAAACCACCTGCGTAAAAAATTCGAAAATATCATGCATCCCATCGCAGGACTCCATCGCGACTGAGAGCCAAATCAAAAAAATCGCTACGGTTAGTTGCGACCGTCTACAAACATACACCGGAATGACTGCGCGCGTGACTCGCAAAGCGTACGTCCCGAGATCGTTCGAATGAGTA
>CAMCWG010000230.1 GCA_945882005.1 Bordetella parapertussis | reverse complement strand
CCGTATCCGGGGATGAGACCGAGTTTGAGTTCTGGGAGACCCATTTTCGCACCCGGTGTTGCCACTCTAAAGGTGCACGACAGGGCGAGCTCGAGGCCACCGCCGAAAGCGTACCCGTGGATGACCGCGACCGAGGGGACCCGCAAGGCGGCCAACCGGTCAAAAACGCTTTGACCAAAACGCGCACCTTCGTGTTCTTGTGCCAGTGTTCGTCCCATCAATTCTGTGATGTCAGCGCCGGCACAAAAAGATTTTTCTCCTTCCCCGGTGATGAACACGCCCCGTACTTGACCCGCATCGATACCTTCTTCAATCTTTTTTAAGGCACTGTCGAGTTGACCAAGAATTTCAAAGCTCAGAGCGTTAAGGGCTTTGGGTCGGTTCAAATGTAGATGCGCGAGATGATCGGCGATAGTTAGTTCGATGGCCATAGGGACTCCTAGTTACTGCTGGCTGATTCGGGATTTTTCCAACGCACGGAGGTGGGTTGGATGTCGCCGCGCTTTGCCATCTCAACGAGCTCACGTTTGAGAATTTTTCCGCTCGCCGTCAGCGGGAAGGCGGGCATAACGATAAAAAATTCAGGCATGTCGTACTTGGATAAGCCGACCGCATACAGATGCTGAAGAACTTCTTGGGGGTCAAGCTCTGCGTGCGTTCTCGTTAAGACGGCAAGGCACACACGCTCGCCCAATCGATCATCCGCAATCGAAAATGCCGCTGCCTTTGCGATGTTGGCGTGCCGATGCGCGAGGTCCTCAATACGGGCTGGATGGATATTGTGTCCGCCACGAATAATCAGGTCCTTTTTTCGACCAACGATTTGCAGGCATCCGTGTTCGTCTAGGACACCAAGGTCGCCACTCATAAACCAGCCCGAGCGATTAAAGGATCGCTCGGTCGCGGTCTGATCATCAAAGTAGCCCAGTGTTAGTACACCCCCCCGACCTCCGATTTCACCGACTTGGCCGATGGGTACTTCGTTGTCAGGATTTTCTGCGTCGAAAATACGAACCTCATAGCCAAGACCTGAACGGCCGCACGTCGCGACAATCGTGTTGGTCGGATCGGTAGGTAAGGTGTACTGATGAGAACCGTTCTCCGTCATGCCGTACACGTTCTGCGGCGTAATACCAATACGCAGAAACTGTTCAGCGACTTCGCGTGGAATGGGCGAGCCCGCCATATAAAAGGACTTTACGTGCCCAAGCTTTGATAGCCCGCGCTTGCGAAACTCTTCAAGAATGTCCATCGCATGGGTCGGTACACCCATCACATAGGTTGCCTGGCTATCAATAATCCATTCGATGGCCGGCATGCCCGATGCGTAGTTATGGATAGCGAGTTGCATACCAGCGCTGAGCCATTGCTCAGCAGCGACTGTTCCGATGTGATGGCTAAGGGGGCTTAGCGTCAACAAGATCGTGTCAGTGTTGTGGTGCCAGTCTTTCACCATGCTGCGACCATTCGCCAGCAAGGTGTTGTCGCTATGCATCACACCCTTCGGCAAACCTGTCGTTCCGGAGGTGAAAGCCAAATAGAGAATTTTGTCTGGATTTTCGATGGGTGCAGGTTGCGCGTTGAGATTGGCTGCTTGCTTTGGGTAGGGTAAGGTTCCTGTAATTGCTGTCGCGGCTTGATTGAAGTGTGCGCCAGACACGAAGGTGGCACGCAAGGACTTTACGTCCGCTAATTTCTCGAAAATCGGATGTTTGGCTGCATCTGAGCCATAGCCCGGAGTCGTAAAAAACGCTTTGCAGTCCACCCGGTTTAGTAGTGTGATGATCTCGTCAGCGGTGTAGCTTTGGTGCAGCGATGGACAGCACACATAGCCGTTGCGCGAACACGCTAACAAAATCATGACGCTCTCGACTCGGCTGGGCAACCAAATCGCGACACGGTCCCCCGCCTTAAGGCCAGCGTTGTGTAGCGTTGCGGCCAAGGCTTCGACAGCGTTAAATACTTCAATCCATGTGAGTGTCGTGAAGTTGTCTCGCAAGGCTATTGCACTTGGCCTTTGCGCGGTGTGCTTGGCCAGTAGGCCATACATTGTGTCGTGTTGCCACGCTCCGCTTGCATAGTGCTCGCGGGTTTTTTGTGGATCATGCAAAGTCAGCATCATGATCGGATGATTCCCTTAATTGCGCATGAGCCGTTATTGACCAAACTTCGATGCATCAGGTTTGCGACGCTCAGCAAAAGAGGCTGCCATCTCGTCATGCTCTTCTGTGTCGAGGTATCCGCGCAAAAGTAAATCGTGCGCCATGCGTGAGAGGCCACCGACACCGCCGTGCCGCGCATTGAATGCCGCTTTGATTGATGCGAGTGCGAAAGCACCACGGTCAGCGATTTCCAGTGCCCATTTGCGTGTTTCCGCACGCAATTCGGCAGCTGGTACGACCCGGTTAATCAAGCCCATATCAACGGCTTGTTGCGGCGAGATCTTAGGGTTCGAGTACCACATTTCTTTGGCGCGTTTTTTACCAATCAAGTCTTCGAGGTACCAAGTGCCATACCCTGCGTCAAAGCTTCCGACCATTGGGCCGACTTGACGGAACATTGCGTTGTCCGCCGCGATTGTTACGTCACACACCATTTGCAACACGTTACCGCCACCGACTGCGTAGCCGTTCACCGACGCGATCACTGGTTTTTGCAGGCGATCGATGCTTTCATACATTTCGAGTGTCGGTAGCACGCCAGCATAGAGTTGTGTGTCTTCCATGCCGTCCTTGCGGCCACCTAAACAAAAGAAACGATCGCCTGCGCCTGTCAGTACGATGACGCGGGTACGTGTTTCTCTTCTGATTTCATTGATGCAGTCACGAATTTCATGACACATCTTTTCGGTGAACATATTGCCGTCTTGAGGGCGATTTAAGGTGATGATTCCGATCGGACCATCTTCTTCATAAATGATTTCGTCAAACTTCATTTTTGCTCTCCTGCGAATAGTTTTTTGATTGTTTATTTAATTAGAACTGTATCTGATTTAAAGTTGAACGCTGGCCCCGCCAATACCGTCAAACTGTGCAATCACGAGATCTCCGTGTTGCGCTGCAGGCATTCCGCACCAACTGCCCGTTGTGACAACCGATCCGGCTGGGAGTGTCTGATCGTTGACCGTTGCGTGCCGCACCCAGAAAGGAATCACCCAGCGAGGGTCTTGTAGGGAATGGGTTCCGATAAACTCGAGCGGCGCATGGGTCCCGATCTTGACTGTGCAGCGTTGCTTAGACCAGTCGCGATACATCTCGCGTTCACTGTAGGGCAGCCAGTCGCCTAAGACTAAAGCGCCGTGCGACTGCATATCTGCCAGTTTTAGTAACGGCGAAGCTTTGTCATTCTGTTCCCAGCGTGAGTCGACGACTTCAATGGATACGGTGAGCGCATCAATCAATCGATGGCCCTCTTCCTGTGTCATCGTTGCAGCTTCTTGCGGTGTGACACTACGGTTGGTTTTGAAAGCTATTTCTATCTCGATCAGACGAATATTGAAGGCGTGCTCGCCCGCGACTGCTGGGCTCGACCAAATACCACTCTCTAGTAGCGCCGTATTGGCAATATCGTTTTGCCTGGATGGCCCGCCTGACTTCCAGTAGCGGGCAGGTATGCGTTGGTTTGGTGCAAGCGCTCGTAGTACTTGTTCTTGCACCGCTTGTGCATCTTGCGAGTTTTGTAGCTCGTTGAGCAGGGGCGTCGGGTCGATAGGGGTCTTATGCTCCCGAGCTGCAAGCAATGCTTGCGAGACTGCTGCAATATGCGGATTTGTCATGAGAATTCACTCTATAGTCGGGAATCAAGGATAATCCAGATCTCTCTTTGCCGGCACCCCGGCGCGTCCACAATCTAAGAATTCCTATGGCTCTGCGTGCAACGATTTATAAGGCTGAACTTAATGTGGCGGATTCTGACCGCCACTACTATGGGAGTCATGCCTTGACCCTAGCCAGACACCCCTCGGAAACTGATGAAAGAATGATGGTGCGGCTGCTGGCTTTTGCCCTTCACGCACAGGAAGATCTGGCATTTACCAAGGGCTTGAGTGAGACCGACGAGCCAGATGTATGGCTCAAGGACTTAACTGGCGCAATCGATTTGTGGATTGAGGTGGGGCAGCCCGAAGAGCGGCGCATTTTGAAAGCGTGTGGTCGTGCCAAACAGGTAGTGATTTATTGCTACGCTGGCCACAACAGTAAGCTCTGGTGGGATTCTGTGCGTAACAAACTCGAGCGCACACGCAATCTTCGCGTCGTGTGCCTGCCCTCCGAGCAAACAAAAGAGCTCGCAACATGGGCACAACGCAGCATGACGCTGCATGTGAATATTCAGGATGCTGAACTATTTGTCTCGAGTGAGCGCGGGCAGCTCACGATTGAGCAAGAGGTCTGGCGCGAGTGACCATGCGTTTTGGTATGGCCTAGACACCCATCTGGGTCGCGAGGTCTCGAATATCCTTGGCCACAACATCCCAACTCTCTGTTGCTGTTAAGTTGGTTTTCTGGTCTGGACCATGCTCTGTGGGCCTTGGCCAGAAAGCCGTTTTGAGTCCCGCCTTGCGCGCAGCAGCCAAGTCATCGTTGTGGGCAGCGCACATCATGACTTCGCTTGGGTCCAGTTGCAGAATGTTTGCAACACCCAAATAGGATTGAGGCTGCGGCTTGTAGCAGCGAAACACCTCGGTTGATAGATTCAAATCCCAAGGCAGGCAGGTGTATTTGGCGATGT
>CAMCWG010000229.1 GCA_945882005.1 Bordetella parapertussis | reverse complement strand
AGCGAGGGCCAGGCACGTGCATGCGTTCGAGCTGCTCGATCGTAATCGTGCCACTCACATCATTAATCAGTACAACATCCGGGGCCACCATCACGATGTCCCCAGCCTTCGCAACACCCTTTGCCGTGTGTGCGGCGTACAGCTTTTCGGTCATAGTCTGACCCATATGTATCCCCAAAAGGTTAAGCTCGCGTTTAACCAAGCGTCCTATTCAACCAAACAACCGCCCGCAAAACAAGGCGTTTTGACATCTTTGAACATGACAACAGAAAAGTCGCCCAGCAAACCACACCTCATCCGCATGCATCCAGCCGATAATGTCGCGATTATCGGCAATGACGGCGGGCTCCCTGCGGGCACCGTGACACCGGACGGTCTGACGCTCAAGGACAAGGTACCTCAGGCCCATAAGGTCGCATTAGTCGATCTAGCTGCCGGGCAAGCCGTGACGCGCTATGGCGTGACGATCGGCTATGCACTGAAGGATATCCCAGCCGGAAGCTGGGTGCATGAAAGACTCCTAGACATGCCAAAGGCCAGAAACTTTGAGAACCTGCCCGTTGCAACGATCAAAGCCAAACAAACAGAACCGCTAACAGGCTTCACTTTCGAAGGCTATCGTAACGAGGACGGCTCAGTTGGCACACGTAACCTGCTGGGCATTACCACCACCGTGCAGTGCGTGGCAGGCGTAGTCGAATTTGCAGTTCAGCGGATCCGCCAGGAATTGCTACCACGCTACAAAAATGTAGATGATGTGGTGGGACTCGAACACAGCTATGGCTGTGGCGTCGCGATCGACGCGGCCGAAGCAATTATTCCTATTCGTACTGTCCGCAACATTAGTTTGAATCCAAACTTTGGCGGTGAAGTGATGGTCGTGAGCCTGGGTTGCGAGAAATTGCAGCCAGACCGTTTGCTGCCGCCTGGCAGTTTTCCCATCAAGGATGACCGAGGCACGAACGTCAACACCGTCTGCTTGCAAGACGCAGAGCATGTCGGCTTTATGTCGATGATTGAAGCCATCATGCGCGAAGCAGAGATCCATTTAAAACGACTCAATGCACGTACGCGAGAGACTGTTCCTGCAAGCGCGTTGGTGGTGGGCATGCAGTGTGGTGGCAGCGACGCGCTGAGTGGCGTCACAGCCAACCCGGCACTCGGCATTGCAGCAGACCTGCTAGTGCGAGCGGGTGCGACGGTCATGTTTAGTGAGAACACCGAGGTACGTGACGGGGTCGATCAACTGACTGCACGTGCAGCGAACCCTGAGGTTGCCCAGGCAATAGTCGAGCAACTCGATTGGTACGACAAGTACTTGGCACGCGGGAAAGTCGATCGCAGCGCGAACACGACTCCCGGGAACAAGGCCGGAGGCCTATCCAATATTGTCGAAAAAGCGATGGGGTCCATCATCAAAAGCGGCTCGGCAGAAATATCAAGCGTACTAGCGCCCGGCGAGAAGCTTGCCCCTGACCAGCGCGGCCTCGTCTATGCCGCGACGCCAGCAAGTGATTTCATTTGCGGTACGCTGCAACTTGCTGCGGGAATGAACCTCCACATATTTACCACCGGGCGGGGCACACCCTACGGTTTGGCGGAATGCCCGGTCATCAAGGTCGCAACACGCAGCGACCTCGCACGGCGCTGGCACGACCTCATGGACGTGAATGCGGGTCGTGTGGCCGATGGCGAACTCACCATTGAGGCACTCGGCATGGAGATCTTCAAACTGATGTTAGAAGTCGCGAGCGGTCGCAAAACCTGGGCGGAACAGTGGAAGATCCACAATGCGCTGGTCCTCTTTAACCCTGCCCCAATTACCTGAACACACGATGCAGTCAGCTCACGTACCTATTGCCTGCGCCGTTTTACTGACGGGTGGCCAAGGCTCGCGCCTCGGAGGTTGCGCAAAAAGTCTGCTACGCCTAGAAGGCAAACCCCTTGTGTTGCGGCAACTTGACGCGTTGTATGAGGCTGGAGTCCAACAGATCGTGGTGGTCACTGGCTTCTATCACGCAGAAGTCGAGCAGCTGTTGAACGCATCCAAGGGGTCTGCGCTCTGGGCAGAATGCGTCAGGACTGCGCGCAATCCCAACCCTGAACACGGGCAGCAGTCCTCCGTCCTGCAGGGGCTACAGGCCCTGACGCCGCCCTATGACCTCGCGTTAATCGTGTTGGTTGATCAACCGTTGATGACCGCTACAGACTATCGTGAATGTCTTGATGCACACGCCGCACGACCGACCGGAACCTTGATTGCGTACCCGAGAGTCGACGGAAAGCGTGGCAATCCGGTGGCGCTCGCCCGCGCGGCCGTTGACGCGGTACTCGCCTCCGGAGACACGTGCCGCAGCTACATCGAGGGGCACAAAGCGCTCGTCCATCAATACCCTAGTCAAAATGCACACTTTTTAACGGATATCGACACCCTATCCGACATCGAAAAGCTGCGCCTTCAGACGGGCGTAAACCTACAATTGCCTTAGCGTTTTAGCCCCTCACAGCCACACATTGTGGTAATTTGCCCCCTAATCTTGTAGGAGCAAATATGCTTAAGCTTAACTTTCATCCGACCGGCCGCCATTTTCTGCAGATCCCAGGTCCTAGCCCTGTGCCAGATCGCATTTTGCGCGCCATTAGCTTGCCCACCATCGACCATCGCGGCCCAGAGTTTGGCGCCCTGGGTCTAAAGGTGCTGCAGGGCATGAAAGACATCTTCAAGACCAAACACCCTGTGGTGATTTACCCAGCCTCTGGGACCGGCGCGTGGGAAGCGGCGTTGACCAACACACTAAGCCCTGGCGACCATATCTTAATGTTCGAGACCGGACAATTTGCATCGCTCTGGAACAAGCTCGCCACACGACTTGGCCTCAAAACCGAGATTTTGTCCTGGCAAGGGACTGATGAGCATCTGCCAAACGCACCAGGCTGGCGTCGCGGCGTTCAGGCCGATCTGATTCATGCGCGCTTGCTGCAAGACAAAAACCACGAGATCAAAGCCGTCTGTGTTGTGCATAACGAGACCTCCACGGGCGTGACTTCCAACATTGCGGCTGTTCGCAAAGCGATGGACGATGCCAAGCACCCTGCGCTGTTGATGGTCGATACGATCTCGGGTCTTGCAAGTGCAGACTTCCAGCATGATGCGTGGGGCATTGACGTTTCTATTAGTGGTTCGCAGAAAGGCTTGATGCTTCCCCCGGGCATTAGCTTTAACGCTGTGTCACCCCGTGCGATTGAGGCCTCGAAGACTGCAAAGCTTCCCCGCGCCTTTTGGGCTTGGGACGAAATCATTGAAATGAACAAGGATGGCTACTGGCCCTACACCTCGAGTACCAACCTGCTCTACGGCCTGTCCGAGGCACAGGACATGCTCGCCGAAGAAGGCATGGACAAGGTCTTCGCTCGCCATCAGCGTTGGGCTGCTGGTGTTCGCGCAGCTGTGACGGCCTGGGGCCTGCCAATTCAGTGTGCCGACCCAACAGTCTATTCCCCAATCTTGACCGGTGTCATCACGCCCGTCGGCGTCGATGCAGATGCGATCCGTAAGCTTATTCAGCAGCGCTTTGATCTGTCGCTCGGAACAGGTCTAGGTAAACTCAAAGGCCGCATGTTCCGTATCGGACACCTGGGCGACAGTAACGATCTCACACTGTTAGCCACATTGGCAGGCGTAGAGATGGGCCTGAAATTAGCGGGCGTCAAGCTTGCTGGAAGCGGTGTCAACGCTGGCATGGACTATTTCGCAAAGAACGTATGAGCGCAGTCTTAGCACCACAGCCACCCAAGCCGATCGTCTTTCATCGCAAGCAAACGGCTAGTACGTCAGCGCTTGCGACACGCCTAGCGAAGGAAATACGCGGCGATGTATTGTTTGATGCGGCAAGCCGCGGGCGTTATTCGACCGATGCCTCGATCTATCAAATCACGCCAACAGGCGTAGTTGTGCCGCGCGATCAAGCTGATGTGTTGCGCACATTGGATATCGCTCGCGACCTCGGCGCAGCCGTGTTGTCACGCGGCGCTGGCACGAGTCAATGTGGGCAGACAGTTGGCGAAGCACTCATCATCGACAACAGTCGATGGCTTTGTAATGTGATTGACTTCGATCCCCAGGCGCGCACGGTAACCGTCGAGCCGGGTATTGTTCTTGACCACCTTAATGCATGGTTAAAGCCGCATGGCTTGTGGTTCCCAGTCGACGTCTCGACGAGTGCACAGTGCACGATCGGTGGCATGACAGGCAACAACTCCTGTGGGTCACGATCCATTGAATATGGCAACATGGTTCACAACGTGTTGGGCATTGATGCAATTCTGCCTGATGGGACGCAAGCGTACTTTGGCTCTCTGAAATCGCCAGTAGCGGGTTCTCGGATGCAAGGCATCCTGGAGCAACTCAAGCAGATTGCGACCAGAGAACGCGGCGAGCTCGCAGAGCGTATTCCAAAAGTTTTACGACGCGTGGCAGGCTACAACCTCGATTTATTTGATTGTCAGAACCCACGTGCGTACACCGACGACGGTGTGGCTAACCTTGCACATATTTTGGTCGGTTCTGAGGGCACACTCGCGTACAGCCGGCAGATTACGCTCAAGCTCAGTCCCCTGCCTGTTCATAAAACCTTGGGTGTCGTGAACTTCCAAAGCTTTTACCAGGCAATGGACTCGGCACAGCACATCGTCAAACTCAATCCAACGGCAGTCGAACTCGTTGACCGCACGATGATTGAGCTTGCGCT
>CAMCWG010000228.1 GCA_945882005.1 Bordetella parapertussis | reverse complement strand
CGACTTGCATGTGTAAGGCATCCCGCTAGCGTTCAATCTGAGCCAGGATCAAACTCTTCAGTTTAATCTCTGTATAAATCGTATTTCCATGACCCAAGCCAAAGCTCGGGCCGGTTATACGTCGCTGCTCAAAGGAAGTGACTTCGTATTACCTCTAAGCTTTTACACCTAGAGAAACTACTATTTCACTTCAAGTGAGCACTTGATTTCGTTTGCAATCACAACAGCCTGTTACAGCTGTGTGACCTGCGCTACGCGCATCAAGCGCCCACACTTATCGGTTGTCAAATTTTTAAAGAACAAGGTACTGCTTGCATGAAGCTGAAAATCAGCTAAATGCAGCAAATCTGTAGTTATTCGGGAATTAAATGGCCTTAAAAGACCAGATCACCACGGCTGCTACTGACTGCTTTACTGCGTTTTCCTTGCTTTGTTAGAAGCAGAGAAACGAGATTATGAAGGGATTTTTTTGCCCTGTCAAGTTCAATGCATGAATTATCGACAAGCGCGCTCAAAATTTGAGTCGAGATGCAAATTTTTTGCGGAATTTTTGAACCTTGGGCGCCACGACCATCTGGCAATACCCCTGCTCGGGATGCAGCGCAAAGTAATTGTCGTGGTACGCCTCGGCAGGCCAAAAGGTCGCAGCAGGCAGCAGCTCCGTACAGATTGGTGCAGAGAACTCACCCCCAGCATCCAGGCTGGCAATCATTGCCGCCGCCGCTTCACGTTGCACAGCATCCTGCCAAAAGATAGCCGACTGATATTGAGGGCCAATGTCATTGCCCTGGCGGCCCGGCGTCGTGGGGTCATGTATCGCGAAGAGAACGTCTAGCAATTCTTTGTAGCTAATTTGCGAAGGATCAAAGTCGATTTTCACCACTTCGATATGACCTGTTTGCTTGGTACAAACCTGCTCGTAGCTCGGGTTGTCGATCGCCCCGCCACAATATCCGGACTGCGCGCTGTGCACACCTTGCAACGAAGCGAAGACGGCCTCCACGCACCAAAAACAACCCCCACCAAACACTGCGCTTTGAACTTCAACAGAAGGTGAACTCATTTGATTCGCCTGTAAATAAAGTGTTGTACGACTAAGGTCGCAAAGAAATAATCCACTTCGCCAAACGCTGAGCATCCTGCTCACTCACCTGAGACTGAGCGGGCATCGGGACAGCGCCCCAACGCCCTTTGCCGCCCTGTCTAATTGCCGCGCTGAGCAACTGCTCCGCATTGGCTTGGCCCGCATAGCGCTGCGCAATCGCGTTAAAAGAAGGCCCAACTCGCTTAGCATCCACTTGGTGACAGCCGAGGCAGGTCTTGGACTTGGCAAGCGCCAACCCATCTGCAGAGGCCTGCGCCGAGGCAGCTCCTGCATAAAGCAAACTCAAGCCAAGGATGGCGCAACCTTGACGCCATCCTTTTCCCAGTACAGTCGTTCGCATCACTTATCGAACGCGTCCGTCACGGCACCACGGCTAGCTGTACTGGCCAAATGGCCGAACTTAGCCAGCACGCCGCGCGTATAGCGTGGAGTGGGTTGCTTCCACAGTTTACGGCGTTGCTCGATTTCAGTATCAGGGACGTTAAGCTGCAACAACTGCTTATGCGCATCGATTGTGATGGAGTCACCTTCATTGACCAAACCGATCAAACCTCCCACATAAGCTTCAGGCGCGACGTGGCCAACCACCATTCCCCATGTGCCGCCAGAGAATCGGCCGTCAGTAATCAAACCCACGCTCTCGCCCAAGCCTTGTCCAACCAGCGCCGACGTGGGTGCAAGCATCTCGCGCATACCTGGACCACCCTTGGGGCCTTCATAACGGATCACAACGATGTCACCGTGCGTGATTTTGCGATCCATGATCGCTGCCATCGCATCATCTTCCGAGTCAAAAACACGCGCTGGCCCTGTGATGACGGGGTTCTTAAGACCGGTAATTTTGGCCACAGAACCCTCAGGCGATAAATTGCCCTTCAAGATTGCCAGATGGCCCTGCTCATACATGGCGTTTTTGATCGTCCGGATCACTTGTTGGCCTGCTGGCGGCTCATTCGGAACGTCTTTCAGTACTTCAGCAATCGTCTTTCCAGTAATCGTCATGCAGTCGCCATGCAGTAACCCTGCATTCAATAAAATCTTCATGACCTGAGGGATGCCGCCAGCGCGATGCAAATCAACGGTCAAAAATTGACCAGATGGTTTTAAATCACACAGAACGGGGACACGCTTGCGGACAGTCTCGAAATCATCAATCGTCCAAGGCACCTCAGCAGCGTGGGCAATCGCCAAAAAGTGCAACACGGCGTTCGTCGAGCCACCAATAGCCATAATGACCGACACTGCGTTCTCTAGCGACTTGCGCGTAATGATGTCACGAGGCTTGCGTCCCTTGCGCACCGCATCGACCAATACGCGCGCAGCCTCGGCTGCGTTGGCAATTGCCTCTTGATCCTCATTGGCCAAGGTGCTGGAGTATGGCAGTGCCATGCCCATCGCCTCGAATGACGAACTCATGGTGTTGGCGGTATACATGCCACCACAAGAACCCGAACCTGGGATAGCCTTTTGCTCAATCGCTTTAAAGTCCTCGTTACTCATCCGCCCCATGGTGAATTCACCCACGGCCTCGAACACCGAAACAATGTTCAAGTCGCGGCCCTTGTGTGAGCCGGGCTTAATGGTGCCGCCATAGACATAAATGCCGGGCACGTTCATGCGTGCAATACCGATCATTCCACCTGGCATGTTTTTGTCGCAACCACCGACCACAACCACGCCATCCATCCATTGCCCCTGCACCGCTGTCTCGATACAGTCAGCAATGACTTCGCGTGAAACGAGCGAGTACTTCATCCCCTCGGTTCCCATCGACATGCCGTCAGAAATCGTTGGCGTGCCAAAAACCTGTGGGTTAGCTTTGGCCTCGCGCACCGCAGCAATCGCAGCATCAACAAGCGGCTGCAAGCCGCTATTACAAGGCGTGATGGTGGAATGGCCGTTCGCCACGCCAATCATTGGATTGGCGAAGTCAGCTTCTTTGTAGCCCATGCCGTAGTACATCGAGCGGTTGGGCGCACGCGTCACGCCTTCAGTAATGTGCTTGGAACGTTCGTTATTTGCCATGTGTAAATACCTGTTAGTGAAGATTTCAGCGGTTATTATCGGACATCTTTTACTTGGTGGGGCGCCATGCTGCAATTCCCAACGATCGACCCCGTGGCAATTCGCCTCGGACCACTGGCCATCCACTGGTATGGCTTGATGTACTTAGTCGCGTTTGGATCTGCCTGGCTACTTGGACGCTGGCGTATATCTCACCACAAAACCAAGCTTAACGCTCGGGATCTTGAAGACATTATTTTTTATGGGATATTGTCAGTCGTTCTCGGCGGGCGGCTGGGATACGTCCTGTTTTACAAACCCGCACACTACCTGACCCACCCGCTTGAGATTTTCTACGTCTGGGAAGGTGGCATGTCCTTTCATGGTGGTCTGATCGGCGTGCTGGTCATGATGTTTTTGCTGGCTCGTGCACGTGGCTATACGTTTTTTTTAGTCGCGGACTTCGTCGCTACCCTGATACCACTAGGCCTCGCTGTGGGCAGGCTCGGGAATTTCATCAACGGAGAGTTGTGGGGTCGCCCAAGCGATGTCCCCTGGGCGATGGTGTTTCCGCAGAGCGGCGACGGCTTAGCCAGACACCCCTCGCAGCTCTATCAATTTGGCTTGGAAGGTCTCGCTTTATTTGCCTTGGTGTGGTGGTTTGCGAATAAAACGCGCCCTACGGGACAAGTTAGCGCTGTATTTTTAATTGGCTACGGAGGCCTGCGCTTTGTTGCGGAATACGCTCGCGAGCCCGATAGCTTTTTAGGGCTGCTCAGCCTTGGGCTCAGCATGGGGCAATGGCTCTGCCTGCCAATGATTGGAGCGGGTATTCTTTTATTTTTTTGGGCACGCCAGAATCAACCACTCGCGCCGAAAAAATAAAAGGGTCTGCCCAATATGGCAGACCCTTCGGTATAGATGCCCCGCTCGTGCCGTTCAGGTCGGCATCTCGAACCTGGGGTTCAAGTTGGCCGCGATCTGCCTGACTTCGAGCGCATCTGACTAGAGACGTGCATGCCGGTCGGGCTATCCCACAACCTATGTATGCCAAAGCATTGGTTCAGAGAATATATGACCTGGTCACGAACACAGCAGGGACAAACTGGAAATTATTTTGGTTATTTGGCTTTACTAGTACCTGACACAGCCAAAGCAGCATCAAGCATTGCGTTCATGTCATCAATTCTACGCTTGAAGTCGCCCACCGCCAAGCCTCCCAGCGGGCCATCTGGTGCGCGCACCGACAAAAGCTCAACTGCGACTTGTATTGCAGCCATTACAGCAATCCGCTCGTTGCCTGAAACCTTGCCGGATCCCTGGATACGACCAGCCAACTGACTAACGTGCTGAGCCGCAGTTGTCAGTGCAGCCTTCTCTTCGGCTGGACACGCCAAGGAATAATCTCGGCCAAGAATAGAGATATCAACGCGCTCCATTATCGTGGCTCCTCGGGCTGTGGGGCGCCTGGTAAACGCTCAAGCACCGCCTCAATACGCTGACGAGCCTGTACGGTCGCCTCGCGCAAAGTGTTGACTTCTAGGTCACGCGATTGCAATTGCGCCTGCAAGGAGGTGTGCTCTTGTTTGAACAAATCGAGCGACCCTTGTAGTGAGGCTTTTTCACTCGCAAATGTGTCTACTTTTTTGTGCAGCGCTTTCGCCTCGGTTCCCCCTAGATCGAGCT
>CAMCWG010000227.1 GCA_945882005.1 Bordetella parapertussis | reverse complement strand
AGGGCAGACGCTGGCAGCCATCATGCGGTGTTTGTTCAATATGTACTGCACGCCGTGGACGGTAAGCCGTTTGCCAGTTGCGCTGGGGAACAGGACTTGATCGCTGCCGCGCTGAGGTTCTCGCAACCAGGCCTTGAGCACCGAGAGTGTCGATTTGGCAATTGGCGTGCAGCGCTCTTTGCGTCCTTTGCCGATGACACGCACGTGCGCGCCGGCGCCAAGAATGAGATCTTCGCGCTTGAGACCTGTCATCTCCGACAATCTCAGTCCGGTCTGAAGTGCGACCAGGAGGAATGCATGATCGCGCCGGCCAGACCAAGTATCCTGATTCGGCGCAGCCAGCAAGGCATCTGCTTCGGGACGGGTCAAAAACGGAACCAAAGTCCGGGTAAAGCGTTTGCTGGGGATCGCCAGCACTCTCTGGATCTGAGCAGCACGCGATGGCTCCTCGAAGGCAGCGTATCGAAAGAAGGAATGGAGCGCGGTGAGGCGCAGATTGCGACTTCGAATGCTTAAGCCATGTTGTTCCAGATCATCCAGGAACGCGGAGATCATGGGAGCATCGACATCCTCGAAGCGCAGACCTGAAGGCGGCTTGTGCAACCGCTTTTGAACGAATTTCAGGAACTGACGGAAGGTGTCCCGATAGGAAATGATCGTGTGCGGACTTGCTTGGCGCTGCTGCATCAGACGCTGCGTAAAGAACCGCTCCAGCAGAGCGGGAAAACCAGCGGGGGCGCTCATGGCCGGTTCTCCCAGAGATGTTCAACGCGCCGCATTGCCTCGCCCATCAATTCTGGACACCCGTTGAGATACCACTGCGTGTCTTCGACGTGCACATGACCGAGATAGGCCGACAAGATGGGCAGGAGACGCTGCGGATCCTGGTTGGACCGGTACCAGTTCACAAGGGTGTTCGTTGCGAATCGATGCCTCATGTCATGCAATCGCGGCCCGTGATGGTCGCCATCGGCACGCAGGCCGACTTGCCTCGAGAGTGCATAGAAAGTTCGATGTATTGCCCCGTAGTCCAGGCGGTTGCCCAAACTGGAGACAAACAAGTAGGAGGACACGGGTCGTTGCGCCCAGTGTCGCGCGCGTCTACCGATGTAGTCTTGCAGCACCTTGCAGGTCGAGGCATGCAAAGGCACCAGACGGGTCTTGCCGAACTTTGTGTTGCGTACCGTCAGCACGCCTGCTTGCAGATCAACATCGTCAAGCTCGAGGTTGCGTGCCTCACTCAAGCGAAGACCCGAGACGCTCAGCAGCCCGAATAGGCAGAAGTAGACCCAGGGCAGCAATTGGCCGCTCTCATAGCGGAAGTGCAGCTGGAGTGCGGCCCGCAGTAGTCTGCGGATTTCATCGTCGGAGTAGAGGTAGGGTCGCGCCCGTTGCGGCCGATATGGCAACAAACCCTGGGGCGGGATCTGCGTGCGCGGATCGGTGGCGCTGCGATACCGCGCAAATCCACGAACGAAACTCAGCCGGCGAGCCCAATTGGACGGTTGAGTCTTCGCTGGTTGTTGAACCCAGGTCAGGGCCAACGCCAGGGTGATGTAGGGCGCTCGACGCCGCTGCATGAATGAGCTGAAGTCCAACAACGCCTTGCCAGCCTCCCTCAACTTGAATCCCAGATCACGTCGCATCCGCAGATAGGCATTAACGGCTTGCCGCATTGTGTTCATCGCACACCTCGCGGCCACGGCACGGCCAACGTGCGTAACGCATTGAGATCGACCTTTGCATAAATCTTCGTTGTCTGTGGGTGGTGATGACCCAACAATTGGCCAATTTCACCGAGCGAGGCACCTCGGCGTAACATCTCGCAGGCCAGTCCGTGACGAAACTGATGCGCGCCTTTGGTTGGTGCCTGAATTCCGGCGCGTTCCAGAGAATGACGAACGATGGATCCGACACCGCAAGCACTTTGGAATCCGCGGTTTGGGGCTTTGGCCCGTAGAAAGACGCGACGACTGGTGCTCTGTGGCCGTCCACGTTTCAAATATGCGGCGATCGCCTTGCCGACTTCTGGCGATAACGGCAAATCGCTGCGCTGACCGCTCTTGCCGCGCACGCTCAATCGAGCGGCATTCCAGTCAATATCATCGAGATTGAGAAATGCGACTTCACCGGAGCGCAGACCCAGTCTCGCCAGAAGAAGCAATACCGCGTAGTCCCGCCGACCGATCTCGGTACGACGATCGATGCTGGCGAGCAAGTCTCGGGTCTGGTCCGCCGCAATTGCACGTGGGATAGAAGTCATTGACCAATTCGGCACAACTGGGACTGCGGCAGCCAGATCCAGTGTCACGTCGCCGCGATACCGTGCGTAGTTCAAAAACGAGCGCAGCGCAGTAGTCATCAACTTGGCTCGCTTCCGGTGCAGACGTGGCGCTTGCCGTTGAACAAATCGCACCACATCTCCCGCATCAAGGCGACAAAGATTGACGTCCCCTCTTCTGAAGCAGTCGCGCAGGAAATTGCGAATGAACGGCATGTAGTTGATGATGGTCATCTTGGCCAAGGCGCGTGCACCACGCAGGTACTCTTCGTATGACTTTGCGCAGCGCTCAACAGGGGTCAGTCGACGAACGGCGACCTTCTGCGCAGGAATCGCGCCTTGGAGGCGCAGAAAATCAATAAGGCACCTGAGCACGGCGGCATCACCTCGCCGCGGCCGCCGGTGTCGATACCGGTATCGCAGAAAGAGCTCGGCATGCACTGAAGAAATGCTACGAAGATCTATGCTGGTCAGCTCAAGCCATTGACTGAAACACGCGGCCAACCAAACCTGCTGATGAATGGAATGGGGTTGATAGCCCTGTGCCACCAAGGACATCGAAAACGAATCGAGATGGGCCGCAATCGGCCCTTGCGGCACGAGCGACAGAACAATCCGGTTGTTGACGGTGTAATTCACGGCAGACTCCTTTCCCTCGCAGGGGTTGTTGGTAGGAGTCAAAACTATGTCGAGTAAAACTCAGCAGTTCATGCGCAAAATCAAACTGATTGCGAACTACAAGACATAGTCCGGTTGGGTAGATAGTGGCGCAACGAATGGGGGCTGATTTTTTTTTTGATGCCGCAGTCCAGCGCCACCTGGTGCAGTGCGCGCTGCACGCCCCCGCGATCGAGTGGCGTGCTCGCGTGCGCGGCCGCCAACAGGCCGCCACGGCGGCTGGGAAACAGCAGCTCGGGGTTACGGTGCTCCTGCCAGAAGCGGCGCAGCAAAGCCAGGGTTGCTGCGGGCAGGGGCACAAAGCGGTCGCGGTTGCCCTTGGAGTCACGAATGTGCACGCGAGCACGCGCGGCATCGATGTCGGCCACGCTCAGGGCGAGGCCTTCACTGAGTCGCAAACCCAGGCTGTACAAGGTGAAGAAGAACACGCGGTAGCTTAAGGTTCGGGTAGCGGCAAACAGGGCCTGGGCCTGTTCCACCGTGACGATGTCGGGTAGCCGGCTGGTCTTGGGAGGGCGGATCAGCCGGGGCATGGCCCAGGGCTGGCGCAGTACGTGGACAACGTAGAACTTGTAGCCATACAAGTCGAGCTTGACGGCGCTCCAGGAGTGCGAGGCGATGCGCTGGTGAAAGTAGTCCGTCAGTTGGTCCTCGTTCAGGGTGTCAATCTCCCAAACGAAATGTTCGCCCATGGTGCGAATGGCGCGGGCGTAGGCGTCCACCGTCTTGGTCTGCAGGCCTTGGAGTTTGAGGTGTTTGAGATGGCTGGCGTAACGTTTCTCGAACGCCGCGCTGGCATTGGTCAATGGGATCATGGGGGTGTTCCTTCGATGGGATGTGCTGCACAATCAGGCCGACAGGATTGACGACATGACCATGCGAATTACATCTTGCGAAGGGGATCGGGCTTGCTCCGCGTAGCGGCTTCGTCCAACACGCTGACGCACATTTTGAATGGGATTTACAAAGGCGCAGGCATTAGTGGCGCAACGTCGCACAGCGGTAGACGCACAGGACTTACAAACTTAGCAGAACGCGGCGTTGGAGTGCGTGTGCTTATGGCATTGGCAGGACACAGCAATATGGCGACTACACAACGCTACATTGACTTACGTCCTGCTATGTTGAAAGCGGCAGTTGAGTTGGTTTGATTAAAGTTTCCAATACAAGGAAGCATCAATACGTTCCCTTTCTCTCAAGTTTTTTAGTGTGTTTAAGCGTATTAGGTGAGACTTTCGAAAATCATCAGCCCTAAATGTGGATGAGCGAATGTTATCGATAAGCTCTTCGATAGTTGTGTCAAGCGATTTCGAGTTTTGATTTAATGGAGCAAGTTTTTTATAGAGCGAAAAATCAACTCGATACGAGCGTTTGTCAGGGGCGGCATTAGGATTAACACGAACCTCGACACCTTTCAGATTTTTGCTAACTGCTACAGCAAGATCTTTTATTCGGTAGTTCCAACTTTCGAAGCCAACATTTAAAGCAAGAAAATACTGATCTGTATGCCTATCCTTCGCCCATACAATAGCCTTACACATATCTTCTACATCTATGAGTGGGCGCCAGGGCATACCATCTGAAAGTATTTCGATTTCTTTTTTAAGTAAAGCGCTGGCAACGAAATCGTTTAACACAAGGTCGAGTCGTAATCTTGGACTGGCACCACACGCTGTGGCAAATCTCAAGCAAGTAATAGAGAAGTTTTCGCTGCCGAGTGTTTCTAACTCTATTTCCGCACCGATCTTTGAGCGAGCATAGGCAGTAAGCGGATTTAATGAATCATCTTCTTTTTTTGCTGAATCACCGCCGGCGCCATACACAGAGCAACTGCTGGCAAATACAAAAGATTT
>CAMCWG010000226.1 GCA_945882005.1 Bordetella parapertussis | reverse complement strand
TGAGGGCGGTGTGTATTTAAGCCAACAGGGTGGGCTCGCGTAGGCCGTCGCTGTTTTTCGGTGTTAGGGGTTGTGTTGGTGCGGCCTGAGTCTGAAGCGCTTGTTCTAGCGCAGCTTTCTGCTCTCGAGCCAAGGCAATTTTACGAACCCGGCCGCTGCGAACTTGTGCAAGGGTGGTTTGTAAATTACCCACGGTAATTGGCATAGTTTGGTCTTTCCAAACCCAGTTTAAGACCTCAAGTGCGTCAGCACTTAGTCCAGCACACAGCTTTCTGGTCTCAGAAAGTGGCACGAGCGCGGCGCGCCCGCGTTTCAGGCTGCCTTTGAGCCAGCCGGAAATGACGCTTAATGCCACTAGGGCGAGGATGACCACCACCGCCCACCAAAAATATTTTTGGTACTGCATGATGAAATCGACAACGGTCTTGCCTAATATCTCGGCTAGACCCGTTACATGCAGACTGAGCTCAAGCCAGGATCTGCCGCGCGCAAGAATTGTTTGTACGCAATAGAGCAAGATCGCCAAGATGGTGAGCACGACCGTGACCCTAATAAGCAGCCTTGGTAGAGCGAGGCGTAGCAAGGTATTGCCAATTAAATAGGCATCTTTTCGCAGGTCGGCGGTGTTTTGTGTGATCATCATGCAAAATATTGTACCTATGAGCCGCAATTTTCTCGAGCTTCGTCTTGGCCAAAGCCTGACATTAACCCCAGCGCTGCAACAGTCCATCAAACTGTTGCAGCTGTCGGCGCTCGATCTCGAGGCAGAAATTGCCCGTGCCCTGGCTGAAAACCCCTTGCTTGAACAAGAGGGTGAAGGCCTACAAACGCCGGCAGCCGCGGCAATAGCGCACCCCGGCGATGGGCCCGTTTATGAGGGGGACGCCAAAGAGCAGGCTCAGGCTGAAGCCGACTTCGCATCAGACGAGAGATATGACGACAATCGTAGCGCAGAGCCGGACCGGATCGAGTTTTCGTCAGAACCTCGCGCTTCGCGGGACGATGATTTTTCGGATCGCCCCGAACCTGCTCGCGAGAGTAATTTACGCGAGCATCTCTTGAGCCAGCTGGGAACGACTCGACTGAGTGCGAGAGACGCTGCATTGGTCGAGTTGTTAATCGAGGAACTGACTGAGGATGGCTTTCTTGCTTCATCGCTTGATGAAATTGCGAGCTGGATGAAACCTGAGTTGGGCCTCGAGACAGAGGACTTCAACACGCCGCTACGTATGTTGCAATCGTTTGATCCTCCAGGCGTTGGTGCACGAGACCTGGCTGAATGCTTGGCGCTGCAAGTGCAGTTTGCCGAGTTAGAAAGGTTTCCAGAGTTGTCAGACGTGCGCATACTCGAGCTTTCGCGTGCGCTGTGTCAGCAGCATCTTGCGGTGCTTGCCACAGGTAATATGATTAAGCTCAGGGAGTTACTCGCCTGCGAACCTGAGGAGCTGCGTCGTGTTCATGCGGTGATTTTAAGATTGAACCCTAGGCCAGGCAGTGCATGGAATAAGCCTGCAGCTGATTTTGCTGTGCCTGACGTGATTGTGCGTAAGACTAGAAAGGGTTGGATGGCTTCGTTAAATGAGTCGATTATGCCGAAGTTACGCGTCAATGCCCTCTATGCGGAAGCACTCGGCAGCCCACGCGGGGGAGCAAATAGTGCGCTGCATGGGCAACTGCAAGAGGCGCGTTGGATGATTCGCAATGTTGCGCAGCGGTTTGAAACCATTTTGCGCGTCTCCGAGGTCATTGTTCACCATCAGCAGGCCTTCTTTTCAAAGGGCTGGGCGGCCGTGAGACCGCTTACTCTTAAAGATGTGGCGGGCGAGTTGGGCATGCACGAGTCGACTATCTCGCGTGCAACGACTCAGAAGTTTATGGTGACACCGTTTGGCACCGTGGAGTTGAAGCGCTTTTTTAGTACGGGGCTCGCAACGCAAGGCGCAGAGGCAACCTCATCGACCGCGGTACAAACGCGCATACAGGCGTTGATCAGCCAGGAGGATCGTACTCGTCCTTTGTCAGACAGTCAGCTTGCAAAACTATTAGATCAGGATGGCATCACGATCGCACGACGCACCATTGCGAAATATCGGGAATTGTTGCGTATCCCCACTGCGCCTTTGCGTAAGTCGCAAGCGGGTGCAGGCTGATGCGCTGACTCGGACACCGAGTGTGCTTAACCGCCGATGACTTGCTCAGAGCTCGGCGCGGGACAGTCCGCGATTTTGCCCCAAGCGTTGTTGGGAACGCAGTGTTTGTTTCGCGCGTTTTGTATGCAACTTGGGCGTTGAAAAAAGCCTTGTTTCGCACACTGTTCCAAATCTTTTTTAAGTGCTTGCTGCCAAGTGCTTGAGCTAGTTGGCGAGGATGGCTGAGGTTTAGCCCCAGGGCCCACGCCGGGTAAGCCCAAGTCTATTGTGGCGATATCTCTTGGTCCAGTCGGTAAGCCCCGACCGGCGGCGCTTGCCTCATAGTCGCGACGTTCTGAGCTCTTTTCCTTGTCTTCATCATCGTCATCATCGTCAGATGTTTTGCCGCTTGAGTTAGCGTCCTCATACGAGGCGATTACGGCTTCAACGGTCCACTCAATCGGGCCCATTTCACGCGGAACGCCTAAGGTACCGTCTATGCGAGGCTGGGGCGGCTGTGGAGCAACCGGCTTGCCGTCGGCATCAAGCACCTCGGGAGCACCGGATGTGGGCACTGAGGCGATTGATAGCGGCGCCTGCCCAACGAGCCAAGTTCCCAGCTGTATCCCGCCTTGCCAGGCGGCGACGCCAGCAATGAGCAAAATAAGGAAGAGGACGCGCCAGGACATAAGAGTTCTTTGGAAGCTGAAACGTTAAACCTTGTCTGCGAACACTTGACCACCGTGTTCGCGCATCGCATGAAAACGGATCGCAGGATAACGCTCTTCGGCGACTCGCAACTGAGCAATGGACGAAACAAGAAAGGCAGGTGCTTCAACAACATCATAGGCGATATGGCCAGCATTGGCATCTATGAATTTACGCAATTCTTTAGCATCTTCAGCTGTGATCCAGCGCGCCATGTTGTAGCGCGAGGGCATTAATCTGGCCTCAGCCCCATATTCTGCCTGTAAGCGATGGGCGACCACCTCAAACTGAAGTTGACCGACAGCACCAAGCAGCAGTGCACCGCCGGCAGCCATCGGACGAAACACCTGGATCGCACCTTCTTCACCAAGCTGTAGCAAGCCCGTACGTAGCTGTTTAGTGCGCAGCGGATCTTTGGTTTCGACAGCCTGAAAGAGTTCAGGTGCAAAGAAAGGAAGGCCCGTGAAATGGAGTGCCTCACCTTCAGTCAGCACATCACCAAGATGGAGGATCCCGTGGTTGGGGATACCAATGACGTCGCCGGCATAGGCCTCGTCAACCAGTTCGCGGCGCTGAGATAAGAACGACACGACGTTGTTCGGACGAATTTCTTTGTTATTGCGCGAAACCTTCAGACGCATCCCGCGCTCAAAGCGACCAGAACTCACGCGCACAAAGGCGACGCGATCTCGGTGTGCGGGATCCATATTGGCTTGTACTTTGAACACCACGCCTGTGAACTTCGGCTCTTCGGGGTGAACGACGCGCTCAAGTGCTTGACGTGATCCTGGGGGCGGCGCCTGATCAACTAAGGCATCGAGAACTTCTTGCACACCAAAATTGTTAATAGCCGAACCAAAGAAAACTGGTGTTTGCTTACCTGCCAAAAAGGCAGCACGATCAAACGTGGGCGCGGCAGCCTGAATTAATTCGATTTCGCCTTTTGCTTGTTCGAAGGCTGCACCAAATCGCGTAGCAATTTCTGGGTTGTCTAAACCGTCAATGAAATCATCGCCACTGTCGTTTCGACGCTCTTGGCCTGCGCGAAACAAACGCATTCTGTCGCGCTGGATGTCAAACACGCCACCGAAGGCTTTTCCCATTCCAACTGGCCAGGAAAAAGGCACGGCGTCCATCCCGATGTGCTGCTCGATTTCGGAGAGCAGCTCGAGGGGGTCACGAACTTCGCGGTCCATCTTGTTAATGAACGTAATGATCGGCGTATTACGGGCACGACAAACTTGCAGCAAACGAATTGTTTGGGGCTCAACACCGTTGGCCGCATCAATCACCATCAGCGCTGCATCTACAGCTGTTAGCACCCGGTATGTGTCTTCAGAGAAATCTTGGTGTCCAGGCGTATCGAGCAGATTAATAACGCAGTCGCGGTACTCCATCTGCATCACAGAAGACGCAACTGAAATGCCGCGTTGCTTTTCGATTTCCATCCAGTCGGACGACGCGTGTCGCGAAGCTTTACGCGCTTTAACGCTACCGGCGATCTGAATTGCACCTGCGAAAAGCAGTAGCTTTTCGGTAAGCGTCGTTTTACCCGCGTCGGGGTGAGAGATGATGGCGAACGTTCGACGTCGCGCGACTTCAGCTTGAATACTCATGGTGGCGAATTTTACAGGCTGAGCGCGTCAGCCTGTATGCGTGCATTTACTTGTTGAAAAGGGCCGGACGGCGTGGACGATTGGCTGACGCAGGTGCCCCAGACCCGGTGCGTACAGGCGCGCCTGCACTGCGCCCTGCCCCAGCCTCTGAGCGACCATTTGCATGTGGAGCGCGCCCCGCGCTTGATCCTTCCCGGCGAGGTTGACCAGGGCCTTGGCCGGGTCGTCCGGAGCTGGCTCCGGCTGATCCGCCTGGGCGTGCCGAGCGTTGTGGTGGGCGACGAGGGGCGTCACGTCGACCTGCCGCGCGCGCATCGTCGTCGGCACCGTGAGACGAGGCGGGTGAGGCTGTCCATCCGGTGG
>CAMCWG010000225.1 GCA_945882005.1 Bordetella parapertussis | reverse complement strand
GGCCTGCGTTGAGTGATCACTTGCCAGTGTTAGAGACTTGACTTTGACGCAGTAGCGCGACGCCCACGAGTAAAGCAGGAATCGAGCAAACGATAAAGCCCAAGCCATAGCTATTGGATATGCCCAAAAGTAGCGCAAAGATGGATGGGGCAGTCAGTGCACCGATCTGTCCAAAAGAAAGAACGCCACCCGTGACCCCACCGCGCGATCCTTCTGGTGCTGCACGAGCAGCTTCAGCGAGCAATACACCATGCCAAGACAGAGCAGTTGCACTGATCACCGTTGCAATGATTCCGATCACAATGGTGGGCCATCCTTCGCTACTTAGTCCGAGTAAGACCATGCTCAGTACCATGCCAAGGGCAAGGACAGCCATCATAATGCGAGGCTGGATGTAGCCACTGCCGAGTAACCCCCAAACGATACGTCCAGGCACAGCAATGACGACAACGATTGAAAAAAGAAACCCTGCTGCAACCATGGTGTAGCCAATCGTTGTTAGATACACCACGAAGTAGATTGTGAAAATAGTTTGTACCGCGTTGAAGGCAAAGCAAGAGAACGCTAAATTACGTAGCGCCCGAGTTCCAAGCACTGAACGCAGTGTTGTTCCAAAGTCCGAAAAATGAAATTTTCGGGTTGCAATCCGATCATCATCGAAATGCTTAACGAGCGGCTGCAGCATGAGTGAGAAAATGACACAGCCTAAGGCGCTGAGTAGCATCGTATAGCGCCAGTTTGACCATTCGGTGATCGAGGGTCCGACAAAGCCAGCAATCAGTAGGCCTGCGGGTACCGCTGTTTGTTTGATTGAAAAAATCAGTGGCATGTATTTTGGCGGTGAGACCCGACCAAGCAAATGGGAGCTTGCAGGCGTCGAGACCGATGCACCACCCCCAGCCAACAAAGCAGATAGAACAAGGAAGAACGGTGTGCCAATCGCGGCAAAGGCTGTGCCAATTGCAAGCAGTACGAGTGCGGCCTGGCTCATGCGCATGGCACCGTAACGGATGATGAAGTTTCCACAGCCGAGTTGTGTCATCAGTGCCGCGGCCGCGACGATTGAAAAATACACCCCAATCCAAGCCGAATCGATCATGAGGTCTGCGATCATCGCTGGCGCAATCACTGCAGGCAAGGCCCGACCGAAAGCGACAAACGTTTGTTGCAGAAACATTGCCGTTAAGGCAACGAGAAGAGGATTCACAAGGCTTAAGTATTCGTTAGAAGTGCGTGTGAAAAAGCGAAGTTCAATCGCCGTCAAAGTGGCAAGTAGAATAGCGCAATTCACCCCTACGTCCAAATTAGACGCCCAGACAAGATACATCCTATGCAAATTGATTTCGCAACGCTCTCAGATCAAGAAAAGTACAAGCTCTTAGTAGGTTGTGTCGTCCCGCGTCCGATCGCACTGATGAGTACGATTAGTCATGATGGCGTTGTGAATGCAGCGCCCTATAGTTTTTTTAATGCGATTTGTGACGTTCCGCCGGCAGTAGCCGTGGGTGTGAATTGTCTTGCACCAGGGGTAATGAAAGATACCGCTCAAAACATTCGAGATACCGGGGAGTTCGTTGTGAACCTCGTGAGTGAAGATATTGCCCAGGCGATGAACATCACGGCAGTGAATTTTCCGCCCGAAGTTGACGAGTTCAAGATGGCCGGATTTACACACGGTAAGAGTGTCAAGATTCGCGCACCATATATTGAGCAAGCTCCGATTTCTTTTGAGTGCAAGCGTATCGTCAACGTTGAAATAGGAATTGGTCGTAACGTGGTAATCGGCGAGGTGCTTTATCTGCACATCCGTGACGACCTGATTGATATGAAAAAACTGCGCGTTGATCCTGTCGCCGCGCGTTTGATTGGTCGTATGCACGGAACGGGTTGGTACGCCAGAACGACTGATTTATTTGATATGCCGCGTATTCCGGATACAGAGGCCGCTGAAATGGTCTCCAAGGCAAAAAAATGACGCTCTAGACGGTTCATGGTGGAGTACGGCGGGCTTGCAAGGGCAATTGCCCATTGCATCGCCTGATTTGCCGCCGTAAGATCGGACACAGAAACACAAAATAATCCTTACATAATATTAGGAGACTGTGCATGACTGATCGTCGCGATTTTCTGCTGTCGACTGCCGCTGTGGCAGCCACTGCCCTGACGCCTGCTTTGGCGCGCGCGCAGGCTTTCCCGAACCGACCCATCAAATACATTTGCCCCTGGCCTGCCGGTGGTTCGACCGACGTTGTGATGCGTGTACTCGCTGAAAGCGTAAGCAAGATTCTTGGGCGTAATGTGATCGTTGAGAACAAGCCCGGAGCCGGAGGCATGCTAGGTGCTGCGGAATTGGTGCATACAAAGCCTGATGGTTATACCTTAGCGCAGATACCTCAGGGTGCCTTTCGTATCCCGCACATGCAGAAAGTCACTTACGACACGCTCAATGACTTTACCTGGATAGTGTGCCTGACGGGCTATACCTTTGGTCTCGTCGTGCCGATTGAGTCTCCCATTAAAAGTATTGCGGATTTGGTTAAGTTTGCTAAGGCTAATCCAGACAAGTTTACTTATGGGTCACCAGGCGTTGGCACGAGTCCGCACCTAGCTGTGGAAGAGTTTGCACAGCGTGCTGGTATCAAGCTTTCTCATATTCCTTATAAAGGAAGCGCGCAAAATTTGCAGGCAGTCATGGGCGGACACGTGATGGCCATGAGCGACTCGACGGGCTGGGGCCCCATGGTTGATTCCGGTAAGCTCAGGCTCCTAGCTACCTACGGGAGTAAGCGCACATCGCGTTGGTCGAGCGTAGCCACACTCAATGAGCTGGGATATGACACGGTGTCCGACTCCCCCTACGGTGTATGCGGACCCAAAGGGATGGATCCGGCAGTCGTTAAGGTTTTGCATGATGCATTCATGAAAACTTTGGATGACCCTGCAGTTAAAGCAGTTTTTGCACAATTTGATCAGCCAACGATTGTGATGAATACTGAACAATATACAAAGTTCGCTCGTGACAGCTTTTTCGCTGAAAAGGCTACTATTGAGCGTTTAGGGATGGCCATGAAAGGCTAACCGCTTATTTCTTCGCGGATGATTTTTGGTTTTTGGAGATAAAGATGAAACTATTAAAACTATTGGCCTTAGGGCTCGCAATGATTGCTGGTGGTGCGCAGGCGCAGAATTTCTCAATTGCGACAGGCGGAACTGGTGGTGTGTATTACCCAATGGGTGGGGGTCTGGCCTCCGTCTTAACTAAGAAAGTTCCGGGCATGTCGGCCACGGCGGAAGTGACGGGTGGCTCAGTTGATAACCTCAAACTCATCGGCTCTGGCAAACCCTATCTTGCATTCTCGATGGCTGACGCCGCCAAGGATGCACAGGACGGTAAAGATAAATTCTCTGGTCGTAAGGTAGACGTTAAAACTTTGTTGGTGTTGTATCCAAACCGTATGCACGTCGTGACCGTTGATTCAACTGGCATCAAGTCGATGAAGGACTTGAAAGGCAAGCGCGTCAGTACTGGTAGCCCCGGAAGCGCGACTGAAGTCATGGCGTTCCGTTTGCTTGAGGCCGCTGGTCTGGATAAAGATAAAGACGTTAAACGTGAACGTCTCGGCGTAGCTGAGTCAGTGAACGCTATCAAAGATCGCAAAATCGATGCGTTCTTTTGGGTAGGTGGCTTGCCTACCGCAGCGGTCACCGACTTGGCGAACACCCCCGGCACAAAGATTGTCATGATTGATCACGCCGATGCAGTCGATGCGATGAACAAGAAATACGGCAACTTGTATTTCAAAGACACGATTCCTAAAGCGACTTACTCAGGAATGGCTGCAGATAATACGAATGCCTCCGTCTCGAATATTCTGGTCGTGAATGGGAAAATGCCGGACGACGAAGCTTATAAAGTCACCAAAGCTGTCTTCGATAATATGCAGGAACTCATGCGCACGCATAGTGAGTATGGCAGCGTCAAACTCGCCAACCAAAAATCTGCGGCAACACCATTGCCTTTCCATCCAGGTGCATTGAAATACTTCAAAGAGAATGGTCAGAAGGTAGATTAAAGTTTCAAAATGTTGTCTTGACGACGCACCTTTCGTAACTGAAGGTGCGTTGTTGTTTTATTTAATATTTAAATCGTGTAGGCAGAGCCATGAGTCAAAACGCAATTGATCGCGAAACCCAGGAAAAACTTGATGCGTTTATCAAGCAGGAGGAAGGGGATTCAAATAACTATCGTGGTCCTCTCGCTGTGTTTCTGACGTTGTGTGCAGTTGGCATGTCCTTGTTCCACCTATACGCTGCCTATTCGATCGTTACCACACAGGTGTTGCGTACGGTTCACGTAGGAATTGTTTTATTTTTGGTGTTCTTGAGTTTCCCCATGACCGCTCGGTTAAAAAACCGACTGATGTGGTGGGATGTGATTGCTGCGTTGGTAGCCGTTGGGATTGTGTTTTACATATTGCTTGGTGGCGACGACTTAACCGATCGCAATACGGATCCATTGCCATTAGATATCGCGATTGGCGTTGTTTTAATCGGTTTGATCCTTGAAGGATTACGCCGTACGAACGGAATGATTTTGGTGGCCGTCACAGGTTTCTTCATTGCGTATGCATTGTTTGGAAACTATCTCCCAGCACCCTGGACGCATAAGGGCTATGACGTTGGTCGCTTTGTCGGCTTTATGTATATGACGCTTGAGGGTATTTACGGTACTGCTATTGATGTCTCAGCGACATTAATTATTCTTTTCACAATCTTCGGCGCCTTCTTGCAATTCACAGGTGCCGGTAAATTTTTTATTGATTTCTCCTTTGCTGCAATGGGCGGCAAATCGTCAGGCGTT
>CAMCWG010000224.1 GCA_945882005.1 Bordetella parapertussis | reverse complement strand
TAAGACCGGTCCCTGGTACCCGTTTCACAAGAACGGCCGTGTGGATGATCCAAAGAGCACTGCAGCCGTGGGCGCGATGCTTTGTTTATTAAGTCGCAGCTTACGCCTACCGAATTTTTTCTTTCGCTCCGCCGCCTTCAAGCCCTACTCAACGCTGCGTTACATGGGCATGATCGATAACAACAATGCAATTAAAGAAGCTAATTTATTCTTCCGGGAAATCGATTTAGACAATCCGGACTATGACTTTCCAGATACAACATTCGAAGTTCGCGGGGCCATGCGCTTAGGATTTCGTCAGCTTGATGCGGACCGTTGGCCTGCGTCGCCCCTTTATACCTTGACGATTGACGATCGCGATTTAAGAGAAAAACTTGCCGCCAAGGGGGTTGTACTCAAGGTCTCATTGCGTCGCAACGAGCGCGCAGGTGCGGAAAGTTTCGAACTCGCCTCAGTAGAAGGTGGCTCCAAGAGCAAAGTGAAATTCAAACTCAACACAATGATCGATGCTGGCCTGGGTGACTCGCAGTATTGGCTCGACAGCGGCAGCGTAAGGTAATTAGCATGACAGATCTGCTTTCACAAAAACTCACCCAAGGCTGGACGACGATTCATACCGAATCGGGATCAGCGATCGACTGGATTCAACGTGTTCGCTCCAACGCACGAAGTGTTGACAACGAAGCTGACAGCCTAGTGATGAAACTCAGGCGCATTCGCAACCAAGCCAAAAGCCTCGCGGTAGCCTCAAGTCTGCCGTCAACAGTTGGTTTTTTTGGACTGTCTCAAGCGGGCAAGTCTTACCTCATTTCCGCGCTCGCTGCGGGTGGCGATGGCAAATTGGAAACCGAGGTCGATGGAAAGCGTCTGGATTTTCTAAGCCATATCAACCCACCGGGTGGAGGAAAGGAAGCAACCGGGCTAGTGACCCGCTTTAGCTATCGCGCCGAGCAGGGACCGCAGGGCTTTCCGCTAGAACTAAAATTATTTGAAGAAATTGAGCTTGCGAAGATTTTGGTGAACTCTTTTTTTAATGATTTCAATTTCGAGAAGATTGGTGACCCTATAGATTTGGCGGCTGCCCGGGCAAAGGTACTCGAACTGGAGTCCCGTCGGCAGTCTTCGCCCGTTCCAGGCGTTACTGAAGACGACATGGTCTCACTGTGGGATTATCTAAAAGATAGGTTTGCTGCTTCGATACGAGTGCTCGAGGGGGAGTTTTTGCCGCGCGCTGTCGGACTCGCGCCTTACCTGAGTATTGATGACCGCAGCCAGTTATTTGCTTGCCTGTGGAAGCAGGCTCCCGCACTGACCGATACTTTTCTTTCTCTCTCCCGCGCACTTGCAGCGCTTGGACATCCAAAGAGGGTGTATGCGCCAATTGATGCGCTGGTACGACCCACTGGAGCGAACGGCGTGTTGTCCCAAGCCGATAGCATCATGAACGTCGACATGCTTGAAAGGCTTGGTCGCGCGCAAGAGCTCCAAATTGAGGTGGTGCCGGTCTTAGCTGGCACAAATGGCACGAAGCACGCATTACCGATCGCTCAGCTTGCCGCACTGACAGCGGAGTTGATATTCCCACTCGTGAACAAGCCGCATCAAAAGGTGTTCGAGGAAGTCGATCTTCTTGATTTTCCCGGCTATCGCGGACGGTTAGGATTAGATTCACTTACTGACTTTAGCGCTGCACAAAGCAAAGATCATCCCGGCAATCCCGTTGCGCAATTGTTACTGCGCGGCAAAGTCGCCTATTTGTTCGAGCGTTATACAGACTCGCAAGAAATGAATGTGCTGGTGGTCTGCACTGCGTCACACAAGCAATCTGACGTCACTGATGTCGGACCTGTTCTGACTGAGTGGATTCGAAAGACCCAAGGCGCGACCGCAACAGAGCGGAACAGAAGGGCGCCGGGACTGCTTTGGGCAGTTACGATGTTCGACATTAAGATCGCCGACTCTCTCGGCAAAGATGAGGACATGCTCCACACGGTATGGAACAACTTGATTAAGATGACCATGCTGGAGCGCTTCGGCAGTTTCGAATGGATGCAAGACTGGGCAAACGGAAAGTCCTTTGACAATGCGTTTCTGGTTCGCAAGCCACGAATGCCTGTTGCATTCTTGGATCTGGAAAACGGTCAGGAAGTTGCTGTCACCGCGAGTCAGTCCTCGCAGGTCGGCTTGCTAGAGCGTACCTTTCTAAAAGCAGAGTTGATACAAAGTCACGTCGCGAATCCGACGCAAGCCTGGTCTGCGATGATGCAACTCAACGATGGGGGAATCGACCGACTTAGCGATTATCTTGCAACGGTAAGCACGCGTCAGGCGAAACTAGATCGTATCAATGAGCAGATGGACGAGGTTCTGCATGACCTCGTCGAGAATCGCCTGTCGCGTTGGTTCGCACAGGATGGTATGGGTGAGGTACTGGCAAAGAAGAAGATCGCGCAGTCAGTTGTCTCGGCTTTAACCCCGCGCATTCGGCTGCTTGCTGAAATTCAAGAAAAGCTTCAGCTACCTGAGCCCCTACTCCAAGGGCTCTACATGGGTGCAGACGTATCGACTGATCAATCACCTGTTGGTGCCGTCGATTCCGGCCCGGCCGCTCTGAACCTCGGCGACGACCCCTTCGGCTTGGCCGATGATCTTGACTTGTTTGGGGAAAAACCAACATCTGCCGCAACGACTGAGAAGTCAAAGCCGATTGGAAGCGATGCGCGCTTCGCTCAGGCCGTTCTGCGTGAATGGATCAATCATCTGCGCGGCATTTCGAGCGCAGCGAGTTTGCTCACTTACCTAGGGCTTCCAAAAGATGTTGCTGAAATGATGTGTGATGAGCTGATCACAGGCGCAACACGACTTGATCTGCAGGACGCCTTGTTTCACGTGCTGTCCCGTACAGAGCAGGTCGGTACAAAACGAGAGAAACTAGTTGACCGGCAAGTGCTCGCAGCAAAAACAGTTTTTTCAGATTACATCGCATGGCTCGGCTATGTCAGCCTGCCTCTGTCAGAGCGCCCAGAGAGCCGAGTCAATAAGGGCCATCGTTTGTTTGAGCAGCCACAAAGGATCGGAAGGGGCGCCTTGCCACAGATCACCAACGATCCGGTTGAGCACACACGCGCTTATATGGGCGATTGGCTGGTTGGATTAGCTCAGTTGATCGTAGAGAACGCGGGGCACGACGCGGGACGTGAGATTCGTCCGGATCAGAATGCTGAGTTGGGCGCACTGATCGCGACATTCAATTCGGCACGGGTGTCTACAACATGAAGAGCATTCGACCCGAGATTATGAGTGCGCCCGGTAGCCTGCCAGGGCATGGTTTGCTCGTTCTGCCGAGTGTTGCACATGACGCACTGGATCCATTGGGTCAAACTGAGATTCTCGTGCAGCGCAATCAAGATAGTCGCTTTCTAGCGCTTGATGGCAAGTGGTCTGCTTCTCAAACCTGGCATCAGGTTGACCGCGCATTGAGCTCTGGCGAAGATGTAGAGTTGGTGCTCGGGCCCGGCATTGTTGATCCCTTGGTTGAAAACACGCAGATGACGTATTTGCTCCAATTGCGGTGCGGAGAGTCCCTGATGCAAGGCGTATTACGTATTCGCGAAGGAGTTCTCTCTTCGCACGCTGCGGGCAGCATGACCGATCCGATTACGCGCGTATCCGGCAGGGTCGCTCCAGCGCCCGAACCAATTCGCTTTGAGCCCGAGCCGGTCGTCCCGCCTGAGGTTGACGCCACGCCTGAAGTATCTCCGCAGAAGAAGTCTAGTCACTTAATCTGGATTCTATTGATCGCGCTGATTCTTGCTCTCGTTGCTGGATATTTCGTCTGGAACGCCCTCAAAGGAACGCCGGCCACACCTTCGACCGCAACGCAGCAGCCACCAGTCGCTGCAGCCGCTGCAGCCGCACCGGCCGTCACTCCGCCAGCAGCGCCATGCAGCACAGCTGCACTATCTGCTGCCAAAGACGATCTAACCTTTTTGCAAGAGTGTCTCAAAACGAACCCAGAGGCGGCACAGATACTTGAGGTGATCGGTGCGGCTAAAGTTGCCAAACGGTGTGACTTGATGCAACGACTCTATGCATTTAAGAGCCAGTCTGGCGATACCGCAGTAGCACTCGCCTACGCACGCGAATTTGATCCTGAGTTCCATCAGGTCGGGTGTATTGCGAGCCCTGATAAGGCGACTGCTATTTACTGGTATGAACTCGTGCTATCCAAGCAACCTGATAACGCTGACGCCAAGGCCCGCGTTCAAGTGTTAAAAAATTAAGAACACTATGACTCTCAATCGCTCGCTCGCTGCGCTTTTCTCATCCTTGTTGATGACGTCTGCTTTTGCGCAGACCGATAATCGTCCGCTATTACAGGACGGAAAAAAGACGCTATATCAGCGCGTGCTCACGACCCCGTCCTGCAAGTTATACGCTAAACCGGGTGACGCAAGTGGTGCTGCGCAGGAGGCGTTTAGTCGCTACTACGTCTACACACGGCAGAATATAGGTGGTGCGGACTGGGTGCAGGTGGGTTTGGATACCGTTGGTAAAAAGATTGGCTGGCTTGATGCGAAGTGCACTGTACCTTGGAAAATGCAGCTGTCACTTGCCTTTACAAACCCTGCCGGTCGAGGCCTATCCCTATTTTTCAAAGATCGTAAAACCATAGAAAGTGTCTTAGATGCATCAAACCCGGCGAGCGTCTACACGCCTATCTTGGATAACATGAAAAATACCGGGCGCGACTTGAAAGTGGTCGCGCGCGAACCCGAACTGTTTGTCGACTTTAAGAAGAACTTTTATTTGCTGCCGATTTTGCAGGCAGAGGAAGTGATGAGCGATGCCGGCTTTAACGTGCG
>CAMCWG010000223.1 GCA_945882005.1 Bordetella parapertussis | reverse complement strand
CTACCACATTGCCCCCATTCCGGTTCACGCCACCATGGTTCCCGCGATGGTTATTGACCGTCACGGCATTCCTGAACAGCAGCAGCTCTTGCAGGGTGTGCTGGCGGGTGAGCTCATTCTCAGTCACGCTGTTGCTGAGAAAAACGGGCGCTGGACCACGGATTCAATCGTCCTTGACGGTCGTATCCAGGGCAATGAGTTGGTCTTGAATGGCGTGAAGAGTTTTGTCGGAAGCTTCCGTGCTTCGCAGCTCTGTTTGGTGTTGTATCGCGACGCGCAAGCGCCACACAACCTAGGCGCAGTACTTGTGCCAACTAACGCGCAAGGCTTGTCGAGCGAGGCGTTGGTCTCCATGGCAAAAGATGGCGAAGCAAACTTAAAATTCGACAACGTTCGTGTGCCCCTGAGTGCGCGAATCGGACAAAGCGCGGACGGCAATGCGATCGCACATGAAGTCATGGATTTGTCGGCAGTGCTTTATGCCTCAATGATGGCGGGCGCAGGCCAGCGAACCTTGGATATGGCTGTCGCCCATGCAAAGCAGCGCGAGGCCTTTGGTCAACCTATTGGTGCCTTCCAGGCGATCCAGCATCTATGCGCAAACATGGTGAACGCCATCGACGGCACAACCATGTTGTCACGTGAAGCCTTGTGGCGCATGGATCAACAGCTCCCCTTTCGCGTGAATGTTGCTCAGGCAAAATCCTTTGGTAATGAGCAGTGCATGATGGTGGTGCGCTCGGCGCAACAAATTCATGGCGGGATGGGTTTTATTCGTGACTTTGACTTGAACCTTTGGTACCGTCGTGTGGCTTCCTGGAGTTTGCGTGGGGGCACGGCCGCAGAGCATCGTCGCACGATTGCGGCCGCGCTGTTAGATCAGCCAGGTAAAGTGCGAATCGGAGCGATCCCACAACAATAGTTGTTAGTGGTTCGCGGTCACCAAGAGGCGAAAGTCAGTCGCGTTAAATGATTTCTACTTTCGCCTCCTTCCCTTCCTTGTATGTCGCCACCTTGCTGATGCTGGTCAGCACGGGGCTCTTTAACACTTACGTCGCCTTAAAACTGACCTCTGAGTCCGTGAGCGCCTTATGGATTGGTGCGCTGATTTCGGCTTACTACGTCGGTTTATGCATAGGCGCCCGAGTTGGTAACTCCTTGATCCTTCAAGTTGGACATATCCGCGCGTGCGCCACCGCTGCGGTTGTATCGATTTGTTCCATACTCGCACAGAGTTTGTTTGATTCTCTGCCCGTCTGGATTGGTCTTCGCCTCATCGTGGGCATTGCGATGTCCATTCAATATATCGTCGTCGAGAGCTGGTTGCATGCGCAAACGCAGAACACACATCGCGGCCGGGTAATGTCTGTGTATTTGGTGATGTCGAGCACTGGAACGGCGCTCGGCCAGCTTGCAATTACGCTGTACCCGACGCTCGATTTGCGCATCCTCATCTTTGTGGCGCTGTGCCAAGCATTAAGTCTCTTGCCAATTCTATTGGCTAAGCTAAAGCCGCCCGCTATGCAGCTGCCGACTCCCGTGGACTTGCGATATTTTTTTAAAGTTGCGCCCATGGCGTTAATCACTGCTTTTTTCTCAGGCAATATTTCTGCGTCTTTTTATGGATTGGCTGCGGTCTATGCGGCAGACCAAGGCTTCAGCACGAGACAAATTGCTTTTTATACCGCGACGACCGTCATTGCAGGTCTGGTGGCGCAGTGGCCGATGGGTTGGCTATCTGATCGCGTTGATCGCGCGAAGCTCGTGCGTAATAACGCCTTGATCTTCACAGGAATTGCTGCGTTGATGTGGGGTTGGGTCAGTTGGCCCTATTGGCTAATGCTTTTGTTCGCAACGGGCCTAGGTGTCATTCAATTCACACTGTACGGCTTAGCCTCTGGGCTTTCCAATGACCGAGTGCAAGAAGATAGGCGTGTCGGTGCGTCCGCGGTGGTCTTGATTGTGTACAGCGTAGGTGCTGCCTTGGGCCCGCTTATTTCAGGTGCCTTGATGCGGTTGGGAGGGTCTGGAATGCTTTATGTCTTTAGTTCTGGATGCACCGTGATGCTTGTCATGCTGTTATGGCGGTTGGGTCGACGCTAATTCATGCAAATATCTTAGTTTTAGCAGTGTGATAATATTTTTGCATTATCCCGGTCGTAGTATGTTTCCGCTGATGCGACAAAAAATTCAAAATATATTTTTTTTATTTGTAGCGCTTAGTTTCTCGACATCTTCGATGGCCGGTGAAGTGAGTGTAGCTGTCGCTTCTAACTTCACTGCACCTATGAAACTGATCGCTCAAGCCTTTGAGCGTGACACAGGGCACAAAGTGATTTTGTCCTTAGGCGCGACGGGACAGTTTTATGCACAGATCAAAAATGGTGCGCCGTTTGCAGTGTTGCTTGCGGCTGACGATGAGACTCCAGCAAAGCTAGAAAAAGAAGGGTTTGGCGTCGCAGGTACTCGTTTTACCTATGCGGTGGGCAAAGTGGTGCTGTGGAGCAAGAAGCCTGGCTTGGTGGACGACAAAGGCGAAGTGCTTCGATCTGACACCTTTACTAAGATTGCGATCGCTAACCCAAAGCTTGCGCCTTATGGCCTGGCTGCCATGCAAGTGCTACAAAGATTAGATGTATCTGCTCGGGTCGCACCTAAAATCGTCGAGGCTTCAAACATCGGGCAAACTTTTCAGCTTGTCTCGTCTGGGAACGCGGCGCTAGGTTTTGTTGCGCTCTCACAGGTGTTTGAAAACGGAAAGATTAAAGGCGGGTCGGGGTGGATCGTACCCTCTGGTATGTACGATCCCCTTAAACAGGACGCCGTTTTGCTAGCGAATGCTCGGTCAAACGTCGCCGCACAGGCGCTCATGCAGTATTTGCGCAGCGACAAAGTCAGGGAGATTATTCTCTCCTACGGCTATGCCCTGTAAAATCTATTTGTTCTATTTCGACATCAGGATTTTCACGCGATGATAGGCGCGATCAGTCCCGACGCGTGGCAAGCAATCGCTTTGACGCTTAAGCTGGCGGCACTCACAACCATCATTCTATTGATTGTTGCGGCACCGCTCGCCTGGTGGCTCTCACAGACTCGCTCAAAATGGCGAGCGCCGATCAGTGCCCTAGTCACTCTACCATTGGTATTGCCTCCCACTGTTCTGGGCTTTTATTTGTTGATGCTCCTCGGCCCGCAGGGGTGGGTGGGTAGGCTCACAGAGGCTCTAGGCCTGGGTCTCCTGTCATTTTCGTTCATTGGAATCCTGTTGAGCTCCATTGTTTTTTCTTTGCCTTTTGCGGTACAACCCATTCAGTATGCGTTCGAGGCAATTGGGCGGCGCCCGCTCGATGTCGCAGCGACATTGCGTGCGAGCCCTTTCGACGCATTTTTTTCTGTTGCGTTGCCGTTGGCTAGGCCAGGGCTGTTTACGGCCACGGTGCTCACCTTCGCACACACCGTAGGCGAGTTCGGTGTAGTGCTGATGATTGGTGGAAATATCCCAGGTGAAACGCGGGTGGTCTCTACACAGATCTTCGGTCACGGTGAGGCAAGGGAATATAGCCAGGCGCACTGGCTCGCAGCGGGCCTGGTGGTTTTTTCCTTTGCGGTGCTACTTTGTTTGTCTCTGCTAAAAAAGCGTTCGGATAGAGTTCTACCATGACGAGCGCTCACAGTCTTCGGTTGGCGCTGTCGTTAAATCGACCGGATTTCTCGCTCGGGTTGGACCTTGCCTTGCCGGGCGAAGGGATCACCGTGTTGTTTGGCCCCTCGGGCTCCGGTAAAACAACGGTCTTACGTTGTGTGGCCGGGCTTGAACGCGCCCAGGGCTGTGTGACGGTTGGTCAGCATGTATGGCAAGACGACGCCACGGCTCAATGGCTGCCAACTTGGAAGCGGGATCTTGGTTATGTATTTCAAGAGGCGAGCCTGTTTGAACACTTTAGTGTGCGGGATAACCTGAGCTATGGCATTAAGCGCACAGGCAAGTCAGGTGGTGAAGCAGCGCTTAACGTGGCAACGGAGCTCTTAGGCATTGGCCATCTGGCGGATCGGAACCCCTCGAGTTTGTCGGGTGGTGAGCGCCAACGTGTGGCGATTGCGCGTGCGCTGGCCACACAGCCCAAGCTCCTGCTGCTAGATGAGCCGCTGGCTTCTTTGGATACTGCGCGTCGCCAAGAGATTATGCCTTGGCTCGAGCGGCTGCATACTGAGCTCAGCATCCCCGTACTGTATGTGACCCATTCTATGGAGGAGCTCACACGCCTTGCCGATCACGTGGTCTTGCTCACTAACGGACAGGTAAGCGCGCAAGGCTCTATTGCACACGTGTTATCGGATTCGGCTTTCGCTCGTGAGTTAGGGTCAGATGCGGGTGCGGTGTTAACAGGCCATGTTGCCGAGCATGACAACCGCTATTACTTGACCGTAATCGATGTAAACGGTGCCAGGCTATGGGTGCGCCAAAAGGATCTCGCGATTGGGAGTGCGGTACGTGTGCACATTCATGCGAGCGACGTAAGCTTGGCGCTCACCGAGCCCAAAGACAGTTCAATACAAAACAAAATATTGGGTGTGATCGAAAGTATTGCGGATGATGTGCACCCAGCTAGTTGCTTGGTGGCGATTCGCTGCCAAGATCAACGACTGCTGGCCCGCGTGACACGCAAGGCGCTAGCAAACCTGGAACTGGGTGTCGGTGCCGCGGCCTGGGCCCAGATAAAGTCCGTTGCGCTTGCTTAGTGAACTTAGTGGGCGTAGGGGATGTTGCGAGCATCGACCTCGAACGTTGCCAAGGCAATGATTCGTGCTTCCATCTAGGTAATTCCAAAATTAACTCAATCCCAGAGAGCGCTCAACGCCACGGACTAAGTTCA
>CAMCWG010000222.1 GCA_945882005.1 Bordetella parapertussis | reverse complement strand
AGCATCGGCGTTTGCTACAGCCGCTGCTTTACTAATCGCAAGTTTGACGACATGGTGATTGGGGGACTTGGCGCAAACTGGATCTGTTGCGGCAGGATCCCCTGTTAATAGAAATGCTTGGCAGCGACAGCCACCAAAGTCTTTTTCTTTTTCTGAGCATGAGCGGCAGGGCTCCTGCATCCAGCTGTCACCTCGAAAGAAATTAAAGGCCTGGCTCTCAAACCAGATCTCCTGGATGGAGTGTTCTTTCACATTTGGAATGTTGAGGCCGGGTAGCTCTCTCGCGTTGTGACAAGGCAAGGCCGCGCCATCCGGTGCAATATCTAAAAAGATCGAGCCCCAGCCGTTCATACAGGCCTTTGGACGCTCTTCAAAGTAATCAGGGACGACAAAGAGCAGCTTGCACTGTTTGCCGATTTTTTCGCGGTAGGCGTTGACCGTGGCTTCGGCTGCGATAAGTTGTTCGCGAGTAGGTAAAAGCTGTTGACGATTTTTCATTGCCCAGCCGTAATACTGTGTGTTTGCTAGCTCAAGATACTCTGCTGACAGATCAAGCGCCATATCGATAATCTTATCGATGTGCGGAATATTATGGCGATGCAGTACGACATTCATCACCATGGGGTAGTCATACTTTTTAATTAAAGCGGCTACTTTTTTCTTGAGCTCGAACGTTTTCGTACTGCTCAGAAAGTCGTTCATCTCCTGCGTGGAGTCCTGAAAAGAAAGCTGAATATGATCGAGACCAGCTTGCTTGAGTGAGGCGATTCTCTTCTCGGTGAGTCCAACGCCAGAAGTAATGAGATTGGTGTAGAAGCCAAGCCGTCGTGCTTCCGCGACTAAGATGTCGAGGTCATCACGAAGTAATGGCTCACCACCCGAAAATCCTATTTGTGCGGCGCCGAGCGTACGCGCTTCACGCATGACGCGAATCCATGCGTCTGTATCGAGCTCATTTTTAATGCTTTCGTAGTTGACCGGGTTGTAGCAAAACACGCAGTGCAAAGGGCAGCGGTATGTCAGCTCGGCGAGCAACCAGAAGGGTGGATTGATAGCAGGCTGAGTCATCGGCTGGGGGCGATCCTATCGGATCCAGTCTTTTTCAAAAGCTGCGCGTAACATCCCTTGGATAGGGTCGCGCAAATCAGCCTCGCCAAATGCCTGCTCCAGTTCCGCGATAAGTTCGTTAATGGTGTGTTCTCCGTCGCAGCGCTTGAGGATCTCGGCTGCGCTGAGATTGAGTTTGACCATGCCTTCAGGATAAAGCAATACGTAAGCTTGCTGTACCTCTTCCCACTGCAAACGGAAAAGTCTGTTGAGTCGAGGGCGCTCAGGAAGCGGAGCGGACGTGGAGTCGCTCATACAGGGTAGGCTCTTTCAATGCCATCAAGCATGGACCACAAAATATCAAGCTTGAATTGCAGGATATCGAGCGCCCGTTCTTGTTGCGCGCGTGTCGTAAAGTGGTTGAGTGTGACCTCAAGACCATGATCGACATCACGCTGGGCTAAAGGAATGCGCGAGCGGAAATAATGCAAACCTGCTGGCTCGATCCATGGGTAATGTGTGGGCCAAGTTGCGAGACGATCTTTGTGAATTTGAGGTGCGAACATTTCTGTCAGCGAAGAACAGATCGCCTCTTGCCAAGGCTGCTGACGTGCAAAGTTGACATAGGCATCACAGGCAAATTTAACCGAGGGCTCGACCTGTTTCAGAGACCAGAGCGTTTCACGATCTAAACCGACTGCGAGTCCCAGCTTCGTCCAAGCTTCGAGGCCTCCGCACTCTGTATCGGTTTTGTATTCACCAAAGCCGTCGTGATCCAGAATTCTGGAAATCCATCTGCGGCGCGTTTCACGATCCTGACAGTTGGACAGGACTGCAGCGTCCTTGATCGGGATGATCCATTGATAGTAAAAACGATTCAACACCCAACCGCGAATTTGTTCTTTAGAACATTCGCCAGCATTCATTTTGACGTTAAAGGGGTGATGAATATGATAGCTCTGACCTTTTGCTCTGAGTTGGGCTTCGAACTCTTCACGCGTCCAGGCTGGTTTTAATGCGGTCATGGTCAGATCTCTATGTGCATGCCATCGTAGGCGACCTCAATTCCGAGCGCTTTCAGTTGCAGCGCTTGCGATGAGTCTTCGCGAAGGACGGGATTGGTATTATTAATATGAATCAGAATACGTCGCTTGGTTGAATAAGCTGCCAACGCTTCAATCATTCCACCCGGTCCAGATTGGGCCAGATGCCCCATATCGATTGCGCGCTTGGATGACAGGCCCATACCAATCATTTCATCATCGGTCCAAAACGTACCATCGACCAGCAGCACATCGGCTTGCCTCATCGCTTGCTCGACTTGCGGCTCAATCACACCAAGACCAGGTGCATAAAACGCTTTCATTCCGCTCGTCATGTCTGTCATGAGTAGCCCAATGTTGTCACCAGGATGAGGATCATGCCGATGTGGCGAATAGGGCGGAGCTTTACTGGAAAGCGTGATCGGCTTGAAAGCAATCCCTGTTAATTCAGGAATGCTGAAATTTTCCTGTTCAGGGTTAATCAATCGTTGTTCGACTGTGCAGTAATGAGACAGCGTCTTGACGAGTGGCAGGCCGGTCGTGAGATCGTCGAAGACTTGCTGGGTGGCATAAATGGGCAGAGGCGAATTTCTCTCTCGCAGCATCATAAGACCCGTGACGTGATCCACTTGTGCGTCCATCAACACAACCGCGGTAATACCGCTATCCCGTATTTGTCTGGCGGGTTGCAAAGCAGGTGTTTGTTTAATTTGGGTCAGCACATCAGGCGACGCATTGACCAATGCCCAGTCGGGTGACCCGTTGCCAATAATGATGGAAGACTGAGTGCGCATCCGCGCGTTAATGCTGCCTTGGCGTACGCCTGAGCAATTCAGGCAGTTGCAGTTCCATTGAGGAAATCCTCCGCCAGCCGCGGAGCCCAATACGCGTATTTGCATCACAACTCAAAAAATAAAGGCCTAGACATGAGTCTCGGCCTTTTGAAAAACAATTAACGACTGGCGATGTACATTGTGATTTCAAAACCAAAACGCAGATCAATTGCTGATGGTGTTTCCCATTTCATAGTGGTCTCCTAGAGTGCAGTGGATATAAGGTATCGCAACGCCGTTGGTTGGCATTGGCTACAAGTATATAGAATAAATCGCATCTATCTAGCAACTTTTTAACTCGTTGACCACATGAAAACTAAGCTATTTGCCGAGATCCAGCCCGTCGCGCAAGGGTGGTTAGCAGTCGGGAATGGGCACCAGTTGCATTGGCAAGCTAGTGGTAATCCCCAGGGTATGCCCGTCGTGTGGTTGCATGGCGGTCCAGGAAGTTCGGCAAGCCCTCTACATCGTCGATTTTTTGATCCCGCCCTGTTTTGGATTATTCAATACGATCAGCGGGGTTGTGGGCGGAGCCTGCCAGTCGGGGCGATTGAGCACAATGAGACGTTCTATTTAATTGCAGATATTGAGTCCTTGCGCGAGCATCTGTCCATACCAAGGTGGGGTGTGGTGGGGGGCTCGTGGGGGGGCGCGTTAGCCTTACTCTACGCGCAGGCTCATCCTGACCGCGTCAACAGAATGTTGTGTCGTAGCCCGTTTTTATGTACCCAAGCTGAGATAGAAAACTTTATGGAACATCCGCCTGAAGGATGTCGAGAACCTTGGGAAGCCTTGCAAGCTCAGGTGCCTAAACACTCTCAACAGACCGTTCTCGAGTTTGGGTATCGGGTATTTTGTCTCGAGCAAGACGTGAAAATGCAAGCCCAGCTTGCACAAGCATGGGCCACCTACGAGGCGGCAATGAACGTTTATCCAATGCAAGCGCCTACGCTTGGCTTAGGGAGCTCCGATGCGCTGATCGCCCGCTACAGAGTGCAGAGTCATTACCTGTGGCATCGATGCTTTGTGGGTCAAAATATCTTGGCGCAGGCTCATAGGATGTCAGAGATTCCTCTTACGCTCGTGCACGGCGACTGCGATGCGCTCTGTCCTTTTGAAAATAGTCATGAGATCCAACGTGCCGTGCCACAAGCAAACCTTATCCGTGTCGCAGGAGGCGGCCACGATCTCACGGATCCGGGGATGTTGAGTGCAACGTTTCAAGCGCTGACATCTTGGCGCTAGTGATTACCCTAATGATCATTGTAGCTTCCGCCTTTCACGTAAAAAGTTAAAGGTAAAAAAGTTATCTAGATATCCAATTCTAGTAATATTGTTCAGTACTTTAAAAACAAGATGGACTTGTTCGAACATCCAACATCACGGAGACGACTGTGAAAAATTACTTACGCACGATTAGTGGCTTTGGTTTAGCCTTGGCATTTAGTATGTCTGCTCAAGCGCAGACTGCAGCACCTGCAGCTGCACCAGCACCCCCACCTGCATGGAAGCAAGGCATGCCAGAGTCGATGGCAAAATCCACGTTGGCTCCCTTGCCTGGCAAGCTGGTGGCGACTAAAGCCGCCGATGTGCCGATTGATAAAATCAAACTGCCGCCTGGTTTTAAAGTTGAGGTCTGGGCTGACGGCATTCCTGGTGGCCGCGCAATCGCAGAAGGCGAGAACGGTAAGTATTACGTCGGTACGCGCGCACTCGGTCGTATTTACGAAGTGACGGACAATGGCAAAGAGCGCACCTCGCGTGTGGTGGTAGACAAACTTAATCAGCCCACAGCTGCATACAAAGACGGTTCGCTGTACGTTGTCGCCATTGATAAAGTCTTGCGTTTTGATGGCATCGCAAAAAACCCAAATGCGACGCCTGTTGATTTGACCGCTAAGTTCAACTTCCCACCGATGCCGCACCACAACTGGAAGTACGTGGCGTTTGGTCCTGACG
>CAMCWG010000221.1 GCA_945882005.1 Bordetella parapertussis | reverse complement strand
ACACGCGGCGAAAGGCTCTCGGCGTGGTTCTCGGCACCTTCGCAGTTATAGCGTTAATTATTGTCTTTAAGAATCAGCTCAGTGCGTTCTTTGACTCGGACGAGATCTCCAATAGCGTTAAGCTCGTCATGCTGAAAGAGTATTCAAAGCTTTTCGAAGATCCCTATATATTACTGTTTGGGCAGGGATTGGGTGCCTTTCATTATTGGGAAGGGCGCGGCTCACTACCCGTGACCGAACTAACCTATCACGAGATGCTGCGGAATTTTGGCATTTTCGGCACCACCATCATGATGATTTTGCTACTCTTTCCTATTCTGCATGCCTTTCTGCTGAATCGCCAGTTTAAGGAGAAGGCCATCGTTATCGCATATGTTGGTTATCTGATTATGTCCGCGTCGAACCCCTTAATGTTCTCTTCGATGGGAACACTAATCCTGTCAATAATTCTTTACATGATCTATCGGCCAGGTATTAAGGCATGAAGACTTGCTGTGTGATAGTCTGCTATTTTCCAAATGTGGAGGTGTTGAGCCAACTTTGTTACGCCATTACGTCTGACGGAGGACAGGTCATACTCGTCGACAACACAGAGAGCCCAACACTCACGGGCCAGAACTTGCCCAGTGGCTGTTCCTTGATCACCCTTGGAAGCAATACTGGGATCGCCCATGCTCAGAATGTTGGAGTTAACTCGGCTATAGCAGCAGGCGCTGAAGTTGTCGCATTTTTCGATCAGGACTCAACGATTAAGACAGGATTCCTCACTACCCTAACATCAGCGTTGTCCTTAGGAAAGCCCGACATCGTGTCTCCTCTTTATGTTGACGACACCAGCAACAACGCCCTTCCATCTACAAAAGTTAGCCGCCATGGTGTGACAAGCACTGTTCACCATTGTGATTCTTTGGAACCGTATCTAGTTGATGTTGTTATTTCTTCAGGTACGGCCGCAAGCGTGGAAGTTTTTGAGGTTGCCGGTTTATTCGACGAAGATTTTTTCATTGACTTTGTCGACACTGAGTGGTGTCTGCGCTGCCGTAGTAAAATGATACCCATACGAGTCATACCTACGGCGGTGATGAAAAACCGCATTGGTAGCAGTTCGCTTAGTATTGGCTTGACCACAGTATTTGTACATAGTCCAGTTCGATGCTATTACCAAATACGGAATTGCTTCCTTCTCTTTCGAAAACGTCACGTCCCGGTTTTTTTTGCCATACGAGAACTTGTTGCTGTTTTCTATAATCGAACCCTTTTATTATTCATAGTGGATGATATAGCCTCATATTTGAAAGCCTATTTTTATGCACTATATGATGGTTTCAGAGGTGTGACTGGTGTCAAACCCAAGTAATAAAGAAAAAACTTTTACTTATTAAGAAATTATCAAAAATGAACGACCGTAAATACCAAATTTGTGCAAACTGTATTATGGATACCAGTGACTCAACGCTTACATTTGATGAGCGCGGCTGGTGTGATTACTGTTGTAATTTCCAAAGTAGTATTGCCCCAAATTGGCACCCCGGTGAAAGGGGCATAGCTGAAATCATGCCGGTGATTGATAGGATCAAACAAGAGGGCAAGGATCGAGATCACGATTGTCTTATTGGTATAAGTGGTGGCCTTGATAGTTCTTATGTTGCCTATGTTGCAAAAGAGAAGTTTGGGCTTCGCCCATTATTGTTCCATTGCGACGCTGGTTGGAATTCTGATCTTGGGGTTAGCAACATCCAAAAAATGGTTGATGGGCTCGGATTGGATTTGGTAACAGAGGTCATCAATTGGGAAGAAATGAAAGACTTGCAGCGTGCATTCTTCAAGTCGCAAGTGCCATTTGTTGACACGCCCCAGGATTTGGCACTTTTTTCTGCTCTCTATAATTTTGCAGCCAAAAATGACTTTAAATACGTTATCACAGGCGGCAATAATTCAACAGAGTGCGTTAGAGAATCGATCGAGTGGACTTATTTCTCAACAGATACTAGACATATCCGCGACATTCACAGGAGATTTGGTACTCGCCCGCTCGATACCCTGCCTATGTGTGATATTTTTAAATACAAGTCCTATTATCGATGGGTTAAGGGGGTTCGGGTTATCAAACTGCTCGATTCAGTATCTTTCATTAAGAAAGAGGCAATCCAACAACTGACGGAGAAGTTTGGCTGGCAAGCTTATCAACAGAAACACTACGAATCAAGATTCACACGATTTTTTGAGTCATATTGGACGCCAAAGAAGTTTGGCTTCGATAAGAGACGAGCCTACCTTTCAAGTGAGATTCTAACAGGTCAACTTAGTCGAGATGAGGCTTTAAGTAGTATTGAAAAGCCCGAACTTGACGAGGTGACAATGGAACAAGAGTTTGAATATGTTGCTACCAAACTTGGCTGGTCTGTAGCCGAGTTTAAGGAAATATTTGAGGGGGAGAACAAGACTTTCAGGGACTACAAGAATAATTTTTTCCTAATAACTCTTGGTGCAAGGTTTGCCAACCTCATTGGGGTCGATCGCCGGATTTTCAGATGATAACAATTGTTGATTATGGCCTTGGTAACATCCTCGCTTTCGCGAACGCATACAATCGGCTGGGTATCCCTGTGGCGATTGCTAAAGATGCTTCTGACCTTGCAGGTGCCACAAAACTGATCTTGCCGGGGGTCGGTGCTTTCGATCACGCGATGAAGTTGCTACTGCAGTCGGGTATGCTGGATGCGCTAGATGAGATGGTTATCTCACGGGGGGTGCCAGTTCTAGGCGTGTGCGTCGGCATGCAAATACTCGCAGCGACCAGCGAAGAGGGACATTTGCCGGGCTTGGGCTGGGTGCCTGGTAAAGTGCGCGCATTCCGCTCCAATGAACAATCTGCAAGAATGCCGTTGCCGCATATGGGCTGGAACAACGTAAGGCCGCATGGTGGATCGGCGCTTTTCGCGGGATTGGAAAGCGAGGCACGCTTCTATTTTCTGCACTCCTATTACTTCCAGTGCGCTAACGACGAAAATATTTTGGCTGAGACCGAATATTACACAAATTTTAGCTGTGCAGTACAAATGAAAAATGTCTTCGGCGTGCAGTTTCATCCTGAAAAAAGCCATCATTTCGGCACACAGTTGTTTAAGAATTTTGCGGAACTTTAAGATGCTACGCCCAAGAATTACGCCCTGTCTGCTGGTCCACAAGGGTGGCCTAGTAAAGACCATCGGTTTTAAAGCGCCCAAATATGTGGGCGACCCACTCAACGCGGTCAAGATTTTTAATGAGAAGGAAGCGGACGAGCTGGTTTTGCTCGATATTGATGCAACAGTCAACAATGCCGAGCCCGACTACAGGATGATCGCCAATCTGGCGGCCGAGTGTAGGATGCCGCTTTGCTATGGGGGCGGTATCAAGACCCCTGCGCAGGCCAAGCAAATTATCAGATTAGGGGTTGAGAAGGTGGCTATCAGTTCTGCTGCCATTGAATACCCAGAATTGATTACACAAATTACCGATGAGATCGGTCGCCAAAGCGTGGTTGTTGTGCTTGATGTAAAAAAACGGCTGTTAAGCTATGACTACGATGTTTTTACCAAGAACGCTCGTACCAATACTAAACGCAGCGTTTTTGATTTGGCGGCCGAAGCTGAAAAGTTGGGTGCTGGCGAGCTGGTCATCAATTCGATTGACCTGGATGGCGCGATGACCGGTTACGACTTGGCCTTGGCCGAAAAAATCAGGCAGACTGTCAATATCCCCATTACCATTCTCGGTGGGGCAGGCACCTTGGCTGATATTCAAGCCCTGATTCGAACCTGTGGTGTTATCGGCGCATCAGCTGGTAGTTTATTTGTATTCAAGGGTGTGTATCGAGCAGTGCTGATCAACTATCCAAACATTGTTGAACGTGATCGACTAATCAACGAGTGCTTGAGCGGTGCTTGAGCGTTCGATTTGCAATCGAACGTCTGACACGCTAATTTTAAGGCTGATTGCGTTATGACCATTCTTGTATTGGGCGCCTCAGGAATGCTGGGCAATGCCATATTTCGCATTTTGTCAGAACATGGTGATGCAACCGTTTTAGGAACTGTGCGCTCAACCAAAACCAATCAGTTTTTTATACCGGTGCTTGCGTCGCGGCTTCTGGTCACAGAAAACCTTGAGGATTTGGATGCGTTGGTACTCCTATTCGAGCAAGTGAAACCGCAGGTAGTTGTTAACTGTGTGGCATTGAAAAAACCGGATCTGTCAGATCCGATGAAGTCAATTTCTGTTTTTTCGCTGTTACCACGTCGCCTCGCCTGCTTATGTCGGCGAGCGAACGCCCGTTTGGTGCTGATAAGTTCAGACGGTGTGTTTTCGGGTACCCGTGGTCGTTATACCGAGGACGATCTTCCCGATGCGAATGATTTATACGGCATTGCGAAACTTCTCGGCGAAGTTAGCGAACCAAACGTCATCACGTTGCGGACTTCGATCATCGGTCATGAGTTACAGGGCAAAGACGGGCTGCTTGAGTGGTTTCTTTCGCAGGGTAATCAATGTCGGTGCTATACAAAGGCCATCTTTTCAGGTTTCCCGACAGTGGTTCTTGCCCAGGTGATCCGGGACGTGATCCTTCCTCGTCCAAATTTGCAGGGCATCTATCATGTTGCTACACAACCGATATCAAAATTTGATCTATTGCAGCTTGTGGCTCAAAGGTATGGCAAGTGCGTCGCCCTAGTGCCTGACGACAAGATTGCTATCGACCGATCGCTGTCGGCCGAATTATTTACAAAGGCTACAGGGTATGTTCCACCGCCGTGGCCCGAACTTATAAATTCAATGTATTCCTATCAGTACGGATTGGAGAGAAGGTATGTTTAAAGACAAGGTATTGATGATAACTGGCGGTACAGGAT
>CAMCWG010000220.1 GCA_945882005.1 Bordetella parapertussis | reverse complement strand
ATAGCGATGCAAGGCTTTTTCAGCGGTTTGCATATCGGCCAAGGCAAGCTCGGTTTCAATCACTTGAATGTCAGAAATCGGATCGACACGGCCAGCGACGTGAATAACGTTATCGTCTTCAAAGCAGCGCACCACGTTGATGATGGCGTTGGTTTCACGGATGTGTGACAAGAACTGATTGCCCAAGCCTTCGCCTTGACTGGCGCCAGCAACTAAGCCGGCAATGTCCACAAACTCAACCGTGGCGTGCAAGATGCGCTCGGGGTTGACGATTTCGGCGAGCTTGCCTAAACGGGCATCAGGCACTTCGACCACGCCCACGTTCGGCTCAATCGTACAAAAAGGGTAGTTTTCGGCGGCAATACCCGCCTTCGTTAGGGCATTAAAAAGGGTTGATTTACCGACGTTGGGCAAACCAACGATGCCACATTGCAGAGCCATGAGAGTCCTGAGTTTCTGAAGGGTGGAACAGCTGTATAGAATATGAGGATTGAGTTTAACGCTTTGAGTCCCGCTATGTATCTCGACGAACACCTTGCTCGCCCGTTTGGGTCTATCCCAGCACTGATTCACGTGACGGCCTCAGAGCGACCGACTCAACCAGCCTTAATACTGGACGGGCACACTCTCACCTATGTCGAACTGGACAGGCTAATTGGGCGGGTAGCCAGCAGCCTGCAACGGGACGGTCTGATCCCGGGGCAAGTCGTGGCTGCCTGCGCTAATACCTCTTTTGAATATGTCGCGCTATTTTTAGGCGTTCTGCGAGCAGGTGGGCTCATGACCCCGCTCCCCCCCTCTTCTACGCCGCAAAATCTTTCCGCCATGCTCGCCAACTCGGGCGCAACGACTTTGTTTCTAGACCACGCGAGTGCACGCCACTGGCCAACTGACGTCCAAGCTGCCGCAGGCCTCAAACGCATGTGGCTGGATAACTCCTCGGGCGAAGCAGCAGACTGGTCAGGTTGGCTCGCCATCGACGCCACCCCTTCTCCAGTTGCTCCTGAACCACACTGGCCCTTTAATTTGATCTATTCATCAGGCACTACCGGCACACCCAAGGGTATTGTGCAACCTTGCTCCATGCGTTGGGCGCATGTGCAGCGCGCTGCCACGAATGGCTACGGGCCTGATACCGTCATGCTGGCATCGACGCCGCTGTACTCCAACACAACGCTGGTGGCACTGCTGCCAACACTCGCTCTGGGTGGAACCGTTGTGCTGATGTCAAAGTTCGACACGCGGCGCTATTTAGAGCTTGCCCAGCAGCATCGCGTTACCCACACGATGCTCGTACCGGTGCAGTACCAACGATTGATGGATGAGCCAACATTTGATGACTTCGACCTGTCTTCATTTCAGGCAAAATTTTCGACGAGTGCGCCGTTCAGTGCTGCACTCAAGGCCGACGTATTGCGCCGCTGGCCAGGCCGCCTAACTGAAATTTACGGTATGACCGAAGGTGGTGGACGTTGCGTGCTTGAAGCACACAACTATCCGCACAAGCTACACACCATTGGTAAGCCAGCAAGCGGGCACGACATTCGTCTTATTAACGAACAGGGTCAGGAAGTTGCGCCAGGCGAAACCGGTGAAATCGTGGGCAGCTCGGCCGCCATGATGGAAGGCTACTTCGGCATGCCTGAAAAAACGCGCGAGGTGGAATGGTTTGACGCTAACGGCAAGCGCTTTATTCGCACCGGCGATATCGGACGTTATGACGAAGATGGCTTTTTGATTTTGTCGGACCGCAAAAAAGATATGGTGATCTCGGGCGGCTTCAATATTTACCCCAGCGATCTCGAAGCCGAACTCAGCCAGCATCCAGCGGTGCGTGAGTCAGCCGTGGTTGGCGTGCCCTCCAGGCAGTGGGGCGAAACACCCGTCGCTTACGTTGTGCTGCGGCCCGAGCCCAATATCAGCGCTGAAGACTTGCTAAATTGGCTCAATACCCGCGTCGGCAAAACCCAACGCTTAGCTGATTTAGTGGTGGTGGACAGCTTACCCCGTAGCGAAATCGGCAAAGTCTTAAAGCGTCAATTACGAGACGAGTATCGTGCAAAAAATTAAGTTGCCTGATTTGCAAACTGAAGCGCTATTAAAGCAACAGCGAGCGGTCCTGCATTAAATAATCCGTGCAATAACATCGCAGCACCGATGCCGCGCTCCACGCGCATCCAGGCCAAGACCTGACCCGTCACCCACTGGGGAAGCACCAAAACTGCCATCATCCACCACGCCATCTGGTCAAATTTAAAGTTATGCAGATGCAAAGCGGCGAATGCAAGAACGGAAGCGTGCAAGACCCAAGGAAATAACTTGCAATAGCTTCTGAGCCAGGGCCACGCCCAGCCACGCGGCATCGCATTCCAACGCGTAGACCACCACAATGCCAAAACACTCAGGCCGAGCAGACTACCAGCCCACCATTGCAATCCATTTAAAAAAATAACGATGAGCACGGGGACTAGCAACAACGCATGAACAGGGCGTCGTAGCCCAAAGCGAAATAGCAGCTCTTCCACAACGGGCGCCCAAAACAACGCCTGAAACCACGGCAACTTATGGATGTCGATCCGATGGCTCGCACCACTCAGCTCGTACACAGTCAAGACGACCGGGCCTAATAAGACGATGTTGACGAACCAAAGCATTACCGCCCACGCTAATAAGCGTTTGAAGGAAACGCTCGGCCACCAGTCGGCGTGCCATGCTCCGAGTTCCCGCGTCGCGCGCGAGCGATTTGCAAAAACTCTCTTTAGACTTGGGTTCTTAATAAAGTGCAGGCAGTGCACCAACTCTTCGCGAAACGATAAGGCGCCTGTCATGCGACGGGGCTGACTCATGCGGGATTATCGCGATGCAACTGAGCCGTCGCACGCGCAAAGTCGCCTGCAAAGAAAAGGGGCATGACGGCGCGACAGCGCGTCAGACAGCCGTCAATCGCCGCTTGATCTTCCCGGCGCGGCTGATGCAAGACAAAATCGGCTACTTCTTGGGCTAGGTTCAGGGTTCTTGGGTGACCGATACCCAAGCGCAAACGCCAAAAGTCTGCACTCCCAAGGGTGGACTGAATATCCCGCAAGCCATTATGTCCTGCGTGGCCGCCCCCCTGCTTGACCTTCACCTGCCCCGGATATAAATCTAACTCGTCATGCAGCACTAATATTTCTTCCGCTTCCAATTTATAAAAGCGCGCTAAGGCACCCACACACTGGCCCGAGCGATTCATATAGGTCTGGGGCTTCGCCAGAAAAACCTGTTCACCTTGCACGCGCGCCTTCGCAATCAGTCCGGCAAAAGACTTTTCATTCGCGAAAGTTGTACGCAAGTCATCGGCAATCGCGTCGACCAACCAGAACCCCGCGTTATGACGCGTGCGCTCATAATCTGCCCCTGGATTGCCGAGACCCACGATTAGTTTGATTGGCTTAGTCATGCGTGCATTAGAAAGCAAAAGCCCCGCTTGCGCAAAACGCTAGCGGGGCAATCAGATCGTATTGTGGCTCAACCCCGAAGGGTTCAGAACGATTCGAACCTTAAGCGGCTGGTGCAGCTGGAGCTGCGCCGTCTGCTTTGGCATCATCGCTCGCGCCACCTTTCACAACTGCAGTCACCAACACAGGATTCGTATCGCCACGGTGTGGAACGTGGGTCACACCCTTAGGCAAGGTGATATCTGCCAAGTGAATGGAACCGCCACCCACCAATTTGCTCAGATCTACTTCGATGAATTCTGGCAGATTTGCTGGCAAGCAAGAGATGTCGAGGTCGGTCAACACATGCGAGATGATCGCTGCGCTGATTTTGACCGCAGGCGAAACCTCAGCGTTCACGAAGTGCAGTGGAACCTTGGTGTGCAAGGCCTGATCTGCAGACACGCGCTGAAAGTCAACGTGCATGACGATCTGTTTGAAGGGGTGCCACTGAACCGAACGCAACAGAACTTGTTGGCTTTTGCCTTCGAGTTTCATGTCGAGAACGGATGCGTGAAATTTCTCTTTACGCAATGCGTGAAAAATTTCATTGTGATCGAGTTCGATATTGATAGGCTGCTCTTTGCCACCGTAGACAATGGCTGGGACGCGGCTTTCACGGCGCAGGCGGCGGCTCGCACTCGTTCCCTGTACGCTACGTGGGGTTGCATTAAATTGCATGAAAAACTCCAAAATAAGTGGATACCACTCGGTTAAAACACTGACTGAAGATCAATCAGCGCGTTTGCCAACCACCGCGACCAGTGGCCGACAAATTTTTTACACACTAGTCAACGAACAAGGAGCTCACTGACTCTGCGTTTGAAATCCGTAAGATTGTCTCGCCCAGCAAGGCTGCACAAGACAACTGTCTAATCTTCCCGCACGCGCGCCCTTCCTCGGACAGAGGAATTGTGTCGGTAACAACCAATTCGTTGAGCTCAGAATTATTAATACGCTCAATCGCACCGCCAGACAGAACGGCATGCGTACAGTAGGCATACACTGCACCTGCACCACGCTCTTTCAACGCTTGCGCGGCCTTACAAAGCGTGCCAGCGGTGTCAACCATGTCATCCATGATCAGACAGGTTCGGCCGTCCACCTCACCAATAATATTCATCACTTCTGAAACGTTGGCACGCGGGCGCCGCTTGTCGATAATCGCCAAGTCTGCCTCAAGCTGCTTAGCCAAGGCGCGGGCACGTACGACACCACCAATATCAGGTGACACCACAACGAGATTACTCAAATTGCGACGCCAGATATCGCCTAACAAAATCGGTCCCGCGTAAATATTGTCTACGGGGATGTCAAAGAAACCCTGGATCTGATCTGCATGCAAATCCATTGTCAGCACGCGATCAACACCAGCCACCTGCAACATGTTCGCGACGACCTTAGCGGTAATTGCGACCCGGGCAGAGCGTGGG